>JABSPC010000740.1 GCA_013215515.1 Crocinitomicaceae bacterium | reverse complement strand
TAGCAAAAGCATCTTTAAACGCATCGAATGATCCAAAAGAGCTATCAATTGCAGCAGCAAGATCTCCAGTTGGAGTTCCACCACCATTTGGTGACATTACTTCCCAGAACAATCCGTGGTTCCAATATCCTCCACCGTTGTTTCTAACAGCAGGTGTATCTGAACATGTTTTTAATATGTCCTCAATAGATTTTCCTTCAAACTCAGTCCCAGCAATTGCGTTGTTCAAGTTAGTCGTGTATCCGTTGTGGTGCTTAGAATGGTGGATCTCCATCGTTCTAGCATCAATATGTGGCTCCAATGCATCGTATGCATATGATAATTTTGGTAATTCAAATGACATATATATGTTGTTTTTAATTGTGTTCATTCAAATGTAAGAATTCAGAATAGAAAATAGTATTGGCTTTGTTTATATTTTCATCGAGTCTATTTATAATGTTTATACTTCTTCATTGGTTTCCAAGAATTGCTAATAGCTGAAAACTATTAGTCTACAATAATCCATGGATGAACTACAATTATGGATGCATAATCTATGAAATGTAATGGCTCGTCTACTTTCCCCTTTTTGTCTTGTAGGAAACACGGATTATGCCGATCTTTAGTACATGAATATTCCGCAGTTAGACTTACCAAGAATTGTCGTTTTAGGATGCGGTTTTGCAGGAATTAAATTCATCCAAAAAATCGACTCGAAGAAGTATCAAATTGTTCTTTTAGATAAAACAATTACCATACTTTTCAACCTTTAATGTATCAGGTTGCGACCTCTGGGCTGGAACCAGACTCGATAACGTATCCAATTCGTAAAATTTTCAAGGACAAAAAAAAATTCACTTTAGAAAGGCGGAAGTTTTGAATGTCGAGCATGATTTAAAGCGTGTAAATACAAGTATCGGCATTGTTGGATACGATCACTTGGTTGTCGCTCTTGGTGCAACAAATAACTTTTTTGGAAACGAGCAATTCAAAAAAATGACGGTGCCAATGAAGTCATTAACGGAATCATTGGACTTACGTAGTTTGATTTTGCAAAATTTCGAAGACGCTTTGAATACCACGGACATTGAAGAACAAAATCGATTAATGAATTTTGTAATCGTTGGAGCTGGTGCTACTGGAGTTGAGTTAGCTGGAGCATTGTCAGAATTGAAGCAACGTATTTTACCGAAAGATTACCCTGATTTGGATGTTAGACGAATGCAGATTCACCTCGTTGAAGGATCAGATCGGGTTCTTGCTGCTATGAGTTCGAATGCTTCGAAGAAATCGGCGAAGTTTCTCAAGAAAATGGGAGTCAATATTTGGTTGGATACACGCGTTCAAAGTTATGATGGAAAAACGGTAGTTACGGATAGCGGACTTTTTGAAACGCGTTCAGTGATCTGGTCGGCGGGAGTAAAAGCGATACAAATCGAAGGAATTGATCTCAAAAAGTCAGTTACGGGTCGAATTCCAGTCGATGGGTTTAATGAATCATTAAGTCAAAAGGAATTGTACGCTTTGGGTGATATTGCCGAGACATTAGATGCTGATCATCCTAGCGGCTATGCGATGCTTGCTTCGGTGGCTGGGTAACAAGGCGCTTGGTTGACCAAGAACTTCAACAGGGAGCTTAAAACGAAGGCCGTGAAGCCATTTAAATACAAAGATCAGGGTACCATGGCAACAATTGGTCGAAACAAGGCCGTGGTCGATTTAAAACACTTTAAGTTTTCAGGGTTCTTCGCTTGGCTGACTTGGATGTTTGTGCACTTGATGTTGCTTGTTGAATTTAGGAATCGGTTAATCGTGTTTGTGAATTGGGCTTGGAGGTATGTTAAATACGATCGAGGATCGAGATTGATTATCCGTGAATATGAGCGCAAACAGGAAAGCGAGGCGGTTAAAGAGAAGGTTTAATCTTTATCACATTGGCCTTAAACAATTTTTCGTGAATCAAAGAATTTTGAAATATATAGTCTGATAAATTATTCACTTCTCATACTTCTTCGAATACTTCTCATACAAATCACGTTGCATATTATCCAACGACATAAAAATCCCGTCAATCATTCCCAATGCAAGATTATTTGTTCGCATATCCAAAGCATTTCCATCTGAAACAAAAAGTGTTGCAGATTTTCCAACTTCTAGGCTTCCATACATTTTATCAATTCCAAGAATTTCACAACTAGAAAGGCTTACAGATCGAATTGCTTGTTCTTCAGTTAAACCATAAGCCATAGCAGTGCCTGCTAAAAAGGGAATATTACGTGCGTTCATTGCTTCCATTCCACCTGCATTTTGGATACAAAATTGAACGTTTCCGGCCTGTAATAAGGCAGGGAGTTTATAAGGTAGATCAACATCATCAGATTCGTTACTTGGCAAGCTGTGTAGGCGTTTTAACATCACTGGGATTTTGGCGTCTGATAATTTCCGTGTGATTAAATGAGAATCATAACCGCCGACAATAACTGGAAATTTAATCTTGTAAGTTGCGCTGAATTCAATGATGTCCTGCAATTGTTGCAATTCATTGGCGTGAAAGAAAACGCGTTTTTTACCATTAAAACATTCCCGCATTGCTTCTAGCCGACCGTCGACTTCTTCAACTTTACCATCGCTAGCGTAGGCCTTGGCCATATCGAAGAAGGTTTTTATTTTTTGAACTTGTTCGGTGTATTTTTTGTTGGTTTTTTTCGGAGCTGGTTCTGCCCACCATCCTCCGCCTTCGATACTTGATGGCCAATTCAAGTGGATTCCGTCGTCTTTTGAAATCGTTGCATCTTCCCAATTCCAACCGTCCAACTTCATGATGGATGAAGTTCCAGAAATCGTACCTCCTCGAGGTGTGGCTTGGGTTATTAAAACTCCATTTGTTCTCACCGTACTGATAACTTTAGATTCGACGTTAAAAGCAATTTGACTTCTAATATGAGGGTTGTAAGTTCCCAATTCATCGTAGTCACGAGTTGCTTTAACAGCGTCTATTTCAGTGATTCCAAGTGTTGAATTTGGTGCTATAAATCCCGGGTAAATTTGCTTCCCATTAAGTTGGATGATCGTATCCCATTCTGTAGGTTCGTAAGAAAAAGCCAACGAATTTTTAATCAAAGTGATTTTACCATCTTCGATCCCAATTAGGGCGCTCTCCATTATTTCACCATTTCCAACATGAAGATATCCTCAGATCAATAAAATCTTCGGCGACTCCTGTCCAAAGGTGTTGAAGCAAAGTAGAACAAGTGCAAATGTTATTAAATTCCGTTTCATATTAATGATGATTTTCTTCTGTTGATTCTTCTTCCCCAATGGTATCACAGTGGAAGTGCCCCATTTTCTTTTTAAAGAATGTTCGTTTCTTTCCGCCGCTGTTATTGTCATCTAACATCATAGAAATGATTCGCGCTTTTTCTGCTTGATTCCTCCTTCTCATTTCTCGATCCCGCTCAATATCGTACATCACAATTCCATCAATGATGGTTTGTTCTACTTTCGCTAGAATAGACAAAGGATGATCGGACCAAACAACGACGTCCGCATCTTTACCCACTTTTAAACTTCCCATTCGATCATCTAGATGAAGTAGTTTTGCAGGATTTAAAGTGACCATCTTTAACGCGTCTTCTTCCGACATGCCCCCGTATTTAACTGCTTTAGCAGCCTCCTGGTTCAGCCGACGGCCCATTTCAGTATCATCGGAATTGATCGCAACTACAACACCTTGCTCGTTCATAATAGCGGCATTGTAAGGTATAGCATCATTAACTTCGTGTTTGTATGCCCACCAATCAGAAAAAGTAGATCCTCCAACTCCATGTTCAACCATTTTATCGGCGAGTTTGTAGCCTTCAAGGATATGAGTAAATGTATTTATTTTGAAGCCTAAAGAATCAGCAACGTGCATCAACATGTTGATTTCTGATTGCACATATGAGTGACAAGTAATAAAGTGCTCTGAGGCCATTATTTCATTCAGAACTTCTAATTCTAAATCTTTCCTTGGTTCAACTGATATAACACCATCCTTGAAATCTTTCCATTCTTTAGCGTAGGCTGTAGCTCTGTTAAAAGCTTCATAAAATACTTGTTCAACCCCCATTCGTGTATGTGGAAATCGTGTTGAACTTGTCCAACGTGAGTGCTTAACGTTTTCACCTAGCGCGAACTTTATAAATGGATCGGCTCCTTCGATTAACATTTCTTCAGCTGTAAAACCCCATTTCAGTTTTATGAGTGCGGACTGTCCTCCAATCGGATTTGCAGAACCATGTAACAATTGGGAAGCCGTAACTCCACCAGATAACTGGCGGTAAATATTAATGTCTTTTTGATTAACAACATGTCCAATACTAACTTCAGCCGAAACAGCTTGCCCGCCTTCATTCACTCCTTTTGAAATTGCAATATGTGAGTGTTCATCAATAATTCCTGCGGTTACATGCTTTCCTCTAGCGTCAATCACACGAGCGCCGAGAGGTGTTGGATAGTTTCCGCGTCCAACAAAAATGATTTTCCCTTCTTTGATTATAATATGAGCATCCTCAATTACTCCTGATTCTTCGTTTGTCCAAAGCGTGGCGTTTTTAATAATCACTGACTCTTGTTCAGGAAGCGATTTAAAACCGTATGCTAAATTTGGATACCAAGTTTGGGACGTGGTATCACCGACAGAAAGGTGCTTCACTTTTTCCTTTGTTGCTTTTCCTTTTTTACTTCGAATTCCCGTCCACTGAACCCAATCACCGTTCGGCAATAGGCCTTCTCCTTCAAAGATGCCCATTCGAGAGATCACTTTTCCTCTCAACGAAACGCTTCCGTTCAAATCTTCATTTCTAATGTTAAACTGCAGGGTAATATCGTTGTTTGCGTAATCGATGAATAAGTTAACCGTTGTATCCACAGAAGCACCTTTTTTCATATGTCGATAGGTGACTTCCCCGCTGTATTTCTTTCCTTTTTCTTTTATTTCGATGGGGTACTTTTTACCTGAGAATGAAATGTTGTACTTCCCTATTAGTGTAGTTTTGGCAGGAGAAGGATTGTGAACTTTTCGCTTTCCGAGAAGCCAAGACTCTAAGATTTGTGCCTTTGTATCTAACGGATTGGCATCATAAATAATGAAACTTGCTAATTTTCCTTTGGCCAATGAGCCTAATTTGTCATCAACTCCAAGTAATTTTGCTGGTGACATAGTAAGGGCGTCTAAGGCTTGTTCTGGGGTTAAACCACTTTCAATGCACTTTCTAAGATTGGTCCAAAAGTCCTTTGTTTTCACCCCGTTTCCAGATAAACAAATTGGAACATCGCGATTGACCAAAATCGAAGCATTCATCGGAGCCATTTCCCAATGTTTTAAATCACTAAGAGGAATTTGACGCGCTACATAAGGGTTTTTGACATCATAGGCTGCTGGGAAATTAAGAGGAAGAACAACCATCGGTTTTGTCATTGCAAGTTGATCGATGATTTCATATTCGTTCCCTGATCCCAAAAAGTTGAATTTAATTTCAAATTCATCCCCAATTTTTTGCGCTCTAAGAACTTCCAATTTATCTCTTGTTTCAAGAAACATCGGTGAATTGAGTTGTTCGTTGATCGCAGCTAAAGACAAATTCAAATTATCTTGATTCGATTTGTACCAATGTGCGTCATAGAAAGTCTGGCGAAGTAAAGCAATTGACCCCATCTGAGATGATGGATAGCGTTGAATCGAAACGCCTTTTTGAAAGGAAAAGAAACTTGAAGTCGTTAAGGAGGACAAATAAGATTCAATACCCGCCCCTAATGATACAAAGGCACCTTCGCCTCTCGCAATTCCATCTTTCTGATGGGTTAATGCAAAACCGAACCCTTTTTCAATCAAAGTTGTTGAAGCCTTATCATTGAAAACATAAGTTTCTGAAGCAACGTACTCTGGATGGATAGCATGGTTCCAATAAAAAGCACCATCTCGTTTCTTCGTTTTAGGAGCAACTGCTTTTGCAATCCCAACGTTTGAGTTTAATTCAATAAATGCGGGTAATATTACTTTCCCTTTACAATCAATTACGACGGCTTCCTTTGGGATTATTACTAGACCCGACATTCCGATACTTTCAATATTGTCGTTTTTGATGAGAAGCGTTCCGTTTGAAATCTTCTGATTTGGTGAAACGTAGATAGTGGCATTTTTTAATGCGTAGTACGCTGGGGTGGATTCTTTTAGTCCATTTGAGGGCTCGGATTGTGCAAGCCCAGACAAAGTAATTAAAAGAATTCCGATTGTTAAAAGCAATTTCATGCGTGTTCTAATTTGTTCTACTCGTGAAATTAAAAAAATGTAAGGACATCTGTAAGTTATCTGCATGGTGCATTTTCGTATTTTTGTAAAAAAAAATTATGTACGACGGATTGGTTCACGCACACTCGGGGTTAAGATGGATAGTCTTAATTCTACTTATTGGAGCTATTATCAACGCTGCAAGATCAAAATCTTCTGGGAGTTATGAGAAGAAAGATAAGATGCTTAATCTTTTTGCGATGATTTCGTTGCATATTCAGCTTTTAATAGGTCTTGCTCTATACTTCATGAATAGCAATGATCGAATCACTTATAGAGAAGGGTGGATGAGTAACTACGCTGAACGTTTCTATGGAATGGAGCACATTCTAATGATGGTTATAGGAATTGCAATTATCACTATTGGTAGATCTTCTGCAGAAAAGAAAATGATTGGGTCGAGAGATAAGCACAGACGTATTTTGATTAATTATTCTGTAGGACTAATCATTATTTTAGCTTCTATTCCTTGGCCATTTTCATTCTGGGCAGTATTAGGAGGAGGATGGTCTTAAAGTTAATTGCATTATTCTCGTTTTTAGCGTTGGTACTTATCGGGTGTACAGAAACACCTAACCCCGCTGATGATCCGAATTATAAATCGAGACCGGGTAAAAAGATCTATAAAGAAAGATGTATTTCTTGTCACGGATCTGACGGTAAACTATGCGATTCTGGAGCGAAAGATCTATCCAGATCAAAAATGGACTCTGTAAGCATTGTAGATATCATTACTGATGGAAAAAATGGAATGCCGAGACAAGGGAGATATATTTTTAATGACGAAGAAATGAGCAATACTGTTCAATACGTTAAATCCTTGAGGGAATAATATGGGACAGGAACATGTAATGGTAGATGCGGTAGACGAGCCGTGTATAATAGTTGGCGTTATCAGTCAAGGAACTACCGAAGCACAAGCGGAAGAATATTTAGACGAATTGGAGTTTCTTGCATTAACGGCAGGAGCAATAACTCAAAAGCGTTTTTCTCAGAAGGTTGAGAAACCGAATCCAAAGACTTACATAGGTAAAGGGAAATTGGAAGAGGTCCACGCTTTCATTTCATCGAATTCCATTGATATGGTAATTTTTGATGATGAATTAAGCCCATCACAAGCTCGAAATATTGAGCGTGTATTGGAGGTTAAAATACTTGATCGAAACCACCTTATTCTAGACATATTTGCTGGTCGAGCGAGATCCGCAAACGCGAAGACGCAGGTTGAACTTGCGCAATTGCAATACCTTTTGCCTCGATTGACAAACCTATGGACTCACCTTGACCGCCAAAAAGGGGGGATTGGGATGAGAGGACCAGGGGAAACGGAAATCGAAACGGATCGTCGAATTATTCAAGATAAAATTGCGCTCTTAAAGGAAAAGCTAAAGAAAATAGATAAACAGAAAGCTGTGCAACGTGGAAATCGTGGACAACTTGTACGAACGGCCTTGGTGGGTTATACAAACGTCGGTAAAAGCACGGTAATGAATATGTTGAGCAAGTCTGATGTGTTTGCTGAAAATAAATTATTTGCAACCTTGGATACTACAGTTAGAAAGGTTGTAATTGGTAATCTCCCATTCTTAATGGCGGATACGGTAGGGTTTATTCGCAAGTTACCGCATCTATTGATAGACTCTTTTAAATCAACTTTGGACGAAGTGCGTGAAGCAGATTTACTAATTCACATTTTAGATATTTCACATCCTAGCTTTGAAGATCATTACAATGTTGTAAAGGACACTTTAGCTGAGATTGACGACGCTTCTAAGCCTACGATCGTAGTATTCAACAAGATTGATGCTTACGTTCATGAAAAGAAAGATGACGACGACTTGACGCCAATGGAGCCTCAGAATTATTCTTTGGAAGACTTGAAGAAAACATGGATGGCCAAGTTGGGAAATTCCAAGTGTGTATTCATTTCGGCTCAGAACAAAGAAAACATTGACGAATTAAAGGAGGTACTTTACTCTGAAGTAAAAACCATTTTCCAAGAGCGGTACCCATACCACAACTTCTTAT
>JABSPC010000074.1 GCA_013215515.1 Crocinitomicaceae bacterium | reverse complement strand
ACCTGTTAGATGTCCAATAATTAAAACCAATGAAACTCTCACCTCTTTCGCCGTACTTACCGCCTTCTTTTCAATAAATTTCAGGTACTTCTTCAAATTATAAGCCGCTCCCGCCAAGAGCATTGCCTTATTTGCTTGGTTTATTCCGATCGTGTTTACTTTTCTCAGACCATAGAACTGGGTGAGCGACCCAAAAACAGGTTCTACTGTTGAACTTCGTAAGAACTTAAAGCGTCGACCTTGCTTCGTTTTGAGTCGAGCTATTGCTCGATCATATTCCGGCTTGTAATAGGTGATATCAAAACGTTTTTCGTGGCTTTTACCAATACATGTTGTTTTTATTGGGCAGTCCCTGCAGTCTGCACGCTTGGTTGCATACTGGTTCTTTTTAATGCCTTTATCGATAAAGGTTTTTCTAAATTCAACTTGTTTGCCTTGGGCGCATTCCCAAAAATTTCCCTTTTCCCGATATGTAAATCCACTTGGACCACCTTTGTATTTCCCATGTGGTGGAATGTAACTAGTGAGCCCCTGTTCTTCAAAAAAAGCATAGTTTTCGCCACTGCTGTAGCCAGCGTCGGCAAGTACGTTATGCATGAGTATCCCTTGTTTGTGCAATCGCTCTTGTAAGCGTAATGTGATCTTTTGTAAGTGTTGACTGTCCTTCTGATCTGCAAAGTCTGCGCCTATATCTGTGATGACATGGTTGGCTGGATCAACACTCATCTGACTTAAATAGTTCAACTTTCTGGATTTTCCAGGCTTTACACTAATTCGAGCATCGGGATCCGTGGGGCTGTAATGGGTTTTGTTACTGGTGTACTTAGCATTCTTAATATTATGTCCTGGACGATCGCCTCCTTTATCTCGCCAGTTTTGATTTCGATTCTCAATCGCATTTAAGTCTGAATCAGTTGCTTTGAGTGTTCGCTGATCATCATCAGACTTATCTCCTTTGGATTTACGTCTGGGTTCGTCTGCTGGGTTTGATCGGCGGATCTTTCGGATGTGATCGTCAAGTTCTTCTTCGGGCACTTTTAACTCCAAACTATCCATTGAAGCATTCGCTTTCACCGGCGCAGAATCGATCACTTGTGTATGACCACTCACCATTCCTTTTTCAACACACATCGACAATACCTCGGTAAATACTTTCTCGAATAAGTCGTCTGGAAACAGCTGTCTGGTTCGACTTATCGTTGAATGCCACGGCAAGGGCTCGTCAATGTCATACCCTAGAAAGAACAGGATATCCATTCGCATAGAACAGTGATCGATTAGCTTTCGATCACTGATAATATTCTCTAGGTAACCAATGATACTCAACTTGTAAAATACCACTGGGTCGATTGATTTTTGACCACATGAGCCATAATGTTCTTTAGTTAGTGCACGAACAAAATTCAAATCTAGATGTTCCGATAATCGCCGATAGAAATTGTCCTTTGGTACGTGATTACTTAGCTGAAAACTTGTGAATAGTTGTTCTTGATAGTCTTTTTCGCCCTGCATATCTCAAGATAAGAAAGTTACAGCCTCAATCGAAGGAGAATTGGTAACTTTATCAACAGAGTTGTGCAACAGCCACATCACCTACACCCCATGCTAAGTTTACGCTTCGCAAGACTAAGCACTCGAAAATGACTATATTTAGTTCAAAATTTATTTAATACTAAAAGCCGCACGTTGGTGTAGCTTTGACCGTCAGACTGCGCAAAAACCTCTTTTGAATACTTTAGTATTTGGAGTGGGGTACATAAATAATTTTAAATACGCGATTCTCAGCGATTTTATTTTAGTTATTGCGCAGACTCCCGTTACCACACATTAAAACAAAACAGTATATTTTTTATATAGGTAAGTTGAATGATTAATTTAACTAGTTTGAAGAACCTTAAAATTATTGCACATAGAGGTGCTTCGTTTGATGCTCCAGAAAATACATTAGCAAGTGTAAATTTAGCATGGGTACAAAATATTCACTATGTTGAAGTTGATGTAAAATTGACCAAAGATAATATTATAGTCGTGTTTCACGATGAGACTACTATTAGATACAATCAAGTAGATAAATTATTAAATCAATATAATTTTGAGGAATTATCAGCTATAGATGTGGGTATATTTAAAGGTGAACAATGGAAAAACGAATTCATTCCCACTCTAGAACAAGTTTTAAAAACCATCCCTACAAATGGTACATTGGTTGTTGAACTTAAGGATGGACCTGAAATGGAAAATGCTTTGGTTAAATTAGAAAGAAAGAATACAAAAATTTGGAAGCAATTGGAATTTATTTCTTTTAATTATGAAACCATTTGTATGACAAAAAAAATATTTTCGAACAATAAATGTCTTTGGTTGCTAGATTTAGATTACGACTCAGAAACCACTAAAATTATACCCTCAAATAAGGATATAATTCATAAAGTTAAGCAACATAATTTAGACGGAATCGATGTTTTTGCTGGAGAGATAGCTAATAAATCATTTTTTAAAACAATGCATCAAGAAAACTTTGAAATTTATTTATGGACCATTAACAAAGTAGAACATGCTAAACGATATCTTCCTTTTTCACCAGACGGATTAACAACAGACAGACCCAGATGGATGAAAGAGCAATTAAACATCATAAATGACAAATAATATAGAAAATACAAATTGGGATATCATAATTATTGGTGGAGGTGCTACCGGAATGGGCTCTGCTATTGATGCTGCTTCAAGAGGTTACAAAACACTTTTAATAGAAAAAGAAGATTATGGAAAAGGAACTTCTAGTAAAAGTACCAAGTTAATACATGGAGGAGTTAGATACCTACAACAAGGAAATGTATCTCTAGTTTTAGAAGCGTTAAAAGAACGTGCTTTACTTAAAAACAATGCACCACATATTGTTCACGATTTAAAATTTGTAGTCCCTACTTATAATTGGTGGGAAAGTCCTTTTTATGGAATTGGCTTAAAAATGTATGATTGGTTAGCTGGTAAAGAAGGTTTTGGAGATTCTAAATTAATTTCTAAAAAAGAAACGGTTCGTTTATTACCAACTATAACTCAAAAAGATTTGCGTGGTGGAGTTATTTATCACGATGGACAGTTTGATGATACTCGTTTATTAATAAATATGATGCAAACAGCAAAAGAGCAAGGAGCAACTATTTTAAATTATCATGAATTTTTAAATTTCACTAAAACGAAAGACGGTATTATTGATGGTGGAGAAATTAACAACACTAGAAATAACAAACAATTTACCGTCAAAGCCAAAGTAATAGTAAATGCTACAGGTGTGTTTTCAGACACTATTCGAAATATGGACGACAGCACTGTATCCAAAATAATGACCAGTAGCCAGGGGGTACATATTGTTTTAGATAAAAGTTTTTTACCCGGAGATACCGCTATTATGATTCCTGAAACAGATGATGGGCGTGTGCTATTTGCTGTACCTTGGCATGATAAAATTATTGTAGGAACCACAGATACTCTGGTAAAGGAATATTCATACGAACCAATGCCTCAAAAAGAAGAAATTGATTTTTTACTAACACATACAGCTAAATATTTAACCAAAGATCCTACTAGAGAAGATGTTAAAAGTGTTTTTGTAGGTTTACGTCCTTTGGTAAAAAATGGAAATGCAGAAGATACAAAATCAATTTCTAGAGAACATGTTATAGAGGTTAGTAATAATGGTTTGGTAACCATTGCAGGAGGAAAGTGGACAACGTATCGTAAAATGGCCGAAGATACCATTGATAAAGCTGCAATGATTGCTAGTTTACCTAATGTAAAATCACATACAGAGTATTTAAATATACATGGTCATAAAACCAATACAAAACCAAATGAATTTTTAGGTGTTTACGGGACAGATGCTGATTTGATTTTAGATTTAGTTGAAAAAAGACCTGAATTAAAAGAAAAAATACACCCCGAGCATCAAATTATTAAGGGACAAGTAGTTTGGGCTATTCAAAATGAAGATGCAAAAACAATTGAAGATTTTTTAGCCAGACGTACACAACTTTTGTTTTTAGATGCAAAAGCTAGTATACAATCTGCAAATATTGTTGCCGAAATTTTTAAGCAAGAATTAAATCTTAGTGATGAATGGAAACAGCAAGAAATTCTTCGTTTTACAAAACTTGCTCATCAATATTTATTAAAATAACTAGAAGGCTTTATTTTTAGTACACTAGGTAGACTTACCTGTTTTTGTAGCCTTCACCTAAATCGGACAGTATCTAAATATAATTATTCCTTAATGACTTCTTTTAAAAAAGAGTCTCCGATATATAACCAAGTGCTCAGTCCATTAAGTCCTTTACAAGGATGGCTCTGGTTGTATTCACCGCACAACCCTAGAGAGAACGGGAATTAAGTGTTCCTTATAAGGACATTTCAGGTAGTCAGTAAGTTACAACCATTCTCAAACTCCAGTTTTTGAGGATGGTTTAAAAACCTCTTTCTGAGTTACAGAATATTGATCTGTTTATATTCAATGCTTGAGTGTGATTTTCTGTTTTGAACTTCACTTTCCCCCCCTCTCTTACTTACATTGTTCGCATCTGTTCTTTTTGTTGTATTCTATTCGGTCAATTCTAGCTTGCTTGAGAATTTTGGTTCTAAAATCTTTAGGAATCTGCTTTCCTTCAAAGGCTTCATCAGGTGTAAGACCTTTTAATTGACCATGTGGACGGAGAGAATTGAAATCATAATCGAAAAAAACAATTTGTTCAATCAGATCATTGTAGTTTTTTGGATGCTCTGGAAAAATGTAGTGGTATTTTAAAACCCTGTTGGTGTTTTCAATCATCGAATTGGAAAAGTCAATATCTTTTAGTGCAACGAGCTTTTGAATATTAACCTTTGAGTTCTTAATGAAATTATCTACATGTGTATTGTTGTTTTCAGGCCCACCATCAACAATAAGTTTTACGTTTAGACTATCTGTGACTTTTGAAGTTACTTTAACAGCTGTTTCGATAAGTTTTTGAGTAATCAAGCCCGAAACTTTTTCTTTGATATCATAAGCGAGCAGTTTTCTAGAGAAATTATCAATGAGGAGATAGACGTAGTATTTTTTCTTGTCCAGCGTTTTTACAATAGTGATGTCAGTATGCCATATTTGATTTGGAGCCTGTGCTCTAATACAAATCTTTCGGCGTCTTTTCTTTAAAAGGTATTGCTTGTCACTTTTCCGAAATCCAAATCGTTTGTTGATTTTATAGAAGGTATTTAGAGAAACAGTGATCTTTCCTTTTCTAAAACCGTTATGATATATGCTATTCAATCTCCAATGAGCTACAGCAGGATTATTGATTTCCTTTTTGATGTTTAGAATTTCCTTTGGAATTATTTGAGTAGGATAAATTCGATTGCACTTTTCAAAGAATGATTCTTTGCATGCTAATAGAACATCGTTTTTCCAAACTGCATATGTTGTAGATGAGATTTTGAATAATTCTACTGCTTTGTTTATTGGAATTATATCTCTGATTTGTTCAATGACTTTTACGACATCTTCTTTTGCCTCACGCATAAGCCTTACATAGGTTTGTTGAGTTTTAACAATTTTGACAATTGTTTTTACGACCTCTCCATAGGCATGAAACATTTTAGGGTACTCATTCAGTAGTTTTATGAGTTCCGAATGCTTATCAGCAATTTGGTTGATTTCAGACCCTACGTATCGTTCAAAAGAATCATTTTTCCATCGGTGTAAATTGGTTCTAGGAATCATTTTCTGATACTTCTCAGGTAATATTCCGTAATGCGCTAATTCTTTGAGTGTAGTGTGATAGGTTTGTCGTTGCATGTTAACAAAATAAAAATGTTTCGATTAAGGGACATTGAACTGACGTAAATGTTTTCAGAAAAAATGTTTTTAATCCCTCTTTTTTAGCTCCTCGAGGTCGCAAAAAAAAATCGGTCCATCGGTCTTCGTCCTAAAACTCACAGCATCAAAAAGATATAAAACAAGAATATACAGAGCGCCCAGGCTTACAGCTTGGGTGTTCTTGTTTTTAATACTTTTTTTGCTTGATTCGTTTGTCGTCCTCAGTCGCAACTACTCTTTGGTTCGTAAACTCACAAAACCGTTGCTTAACTTGCTCGCCGCTGGGTCGCTTTGGGCTGCGCTTTGTGTCATTGTTTTTGTCAACGTCGCTCGTTCCTCGCCGCCTTTGCACACGGTGGATCAACTGAGCTCCAATGCCCAAATCTCGTCCTGCTTTTGCAACATTCTGTTTTTCTTCTGAGAACTTCACAGCATTACGTTTGTAGACAGCTGGGTAATTTCTTTTCTTTTTTGACATTTT
>JABSPC010000739.1 GCA_013215515.1 Crocinitomicaceae bacterium | reverse complement strand
CCCAAATGGAGTCAGGAATTACTTCTGCTATTTGAAAGCTAATGGGGACGGTATCGGTTGTCTTACTGACGTTGCCCATAAGCATGTCTCCTTCATATTCTCCGATCCAGTCGTTTGGAAAGTTCTGAGCGTAGGCAAGATTAAACAGTAGGGTCGAAAGAATCAGTAGTTTTTGCATTGTGTTCGATTTTGTCTAAAATAAAAAAGGTTTCTCTAAACATAGAAACCTTTCATTAATATTATTATTTGGATTCGACTAATTAGCCGAGATAGATTTTAGAATTCCATTCAATGTTGAACTTGGCCGCATTACCTCAGCAACTTTATCTGGATTAGGGAAATAGTATCCACCCAAATCAATTACCGCGCCTTGAGCTTTGTTTAATTCGTTAATGATTGTCGACTCTTGATTTTTCATTTCAATCGCAATATTTTCAAATGCAGATTTCAATTCTGAATCTTCGGATTGATTTGCAAGAGCTTCAGCCCAATACATCGAAAGATAGAAGTGACTTCCACGGTTGTCTAACTCACCAACTTTTCTAGAAGGAGATTTTCTGTTTTCTAAGAATTTGACAGTTGCATCATCTAATGTCTCACCAAGAATTTTTGCTTTAGCATTCCCAGTCGTTGTACTGAAATGATCTAGAGAAACAGCCAGAGCAAGGAATTCACCAAGTGAATCCCATCTAAGGTGTCCTTCAGAATTAAATTGCTGAACGTGCTTAGGTGCAGATCCACCAGCTCCAGTTTCAAACAATCCACCGCCATTCATAAGAGGAACGATAGAAAGCATCTTTGCACTTGTGCCAAGCTCTAAAATAGGGAAGAGGTCCGTTAAATAATCTCTCAATACATTTCCAGTAACTGAAGTTGAATCCTTACCATCTTTCATTCTTGCCAAAGTGAAAAGTGTTGCGTCTTCTGGCGACAATATTTGAATATCCAATCCTGAAGTATCGTGATTGGGCAAGTAATTATTGACCTTTTTGATCAATTCAGCATCATGTGCTCTGTTTTCATCCAACCAGAAAATTGTTGGTGTTTTCGTTGCCCTTGCTCTTCCAACTGCTAGTTTTACCCAGTCTTGAATCGGTGCGTCTTTCACTTGACACATTCTCCAAATATCCCCTTCTTCAACGTCGTTTTGAAGTAATGTCGTTCCATTTTGATCAACAACGCGCACTGTTCCATTTCCAGAAACTTCGAATGTTTTGTCATGTGATCCGTATTCTTCTGCTTTTTGAGCCATTAAACCAACATTAGGACTTGTTCCCATAGTTCTTGGGTCAAATGCCCCGTGCTCTCTACAGAAGTCAATTGTTGCTTTATAAATTCCAGCGTAACTGCTGTCTGGAATTACTGCTTTCGCGTCTTGTGCGTTTCCGTCTTTATTCCACATCATTCCCGATGTACGAATCATAGCTGGCATTGATGCATCGATAATGACATCACTTGGAACATGAAGATTTGTGATTCCTTTATCAGAATCTACCATTGCCACCGATGGGTTGTTTGCGTAACACGCTTCAATATCGTTTTCAATTTCTTGACGTTTGGCATCTGGAAGGTTTGCAATTTTTGAAACCAAATCTCCAAATCCATTGTTCAAGTCAATTCCAATTTCGTTTAAAATAGAACTGTGCTTATCCAAAACATCTTTAAAGAAAACAGATACTGCATGTCCGAAGATGATTGGGTCAGAAACCTTCATCATAGTTGCTTTCAGGTGCAAGGAAAACAGGACGCCTTTGTCGTTTGCATCTTTAATTTCTGATTCCAAGAAACTCAAAAGTGCTTTCTTACTCATCAGAGTTCCATCGATAATTTCTCCCGCTAAAACTGGAATTGATTCTTTAAGAACAGTTACTGATCCGTTGTTGTCAATAAATTCAATTCTAACATTTCCTGTTTCTTGAATCGTTAATGATTTCTCATTTGATTTAAAATCACCACTTGACATTGTAGCAACATGTGTTTTTGAATCAGAAGCCCAAGCCCCCATTGAATGCGGGTTGTTTTGCGCGTATTGTTTTACTGCTTTTGGAGCTCTTCTGTCTGAGTTCCCTTCACGAAGAACTGGATTTACAGCACTTCCTTTAATTTTATCATATCTAGATCGAATGTCCTTTTCAACATCATTTGATGGATCATTAGGATATTCAGGAACGTTATACCCACTCGATTTTAATTCTTTAATGGCTGCTTTCAATTGAGGAATTGAAGCGCTAATGTTTGGCAATTTGATAATGTTCGTATCGGGTTGCTTAACCAACTTACCTAGATCAGCGAGGTCATCATTGATTTTTTGGTCATCGTTTAAATTTTCAGGAAAAGTAGCAATGATTCTTCCAGCCAATGAGATATCTCGTGTTTCAAT
>JABSPC010000738.1 GCA_013215515.1 Crocinitomicaceae bacterium | reverse complement strand
TTTCTAGCCATCTTTGAAGATCGAATGTCCCCTCCGCTCAGTCTGTATTTCCCTGAAACGAATTCCTTTCCGTCGATTTTTTCTGCACCCGAAGAAATTTCAAAAGAATCCATTCCATCTACAGAAACTGCATCTGAACAGGACGATACCAATCCGGCTAAAACACATAAAATCCAAAGAAACTTTTTCATAAAGGATGATTACTTTTTGTAGGCCATATACATCGAATCAATATCGAACTTTTTCTGTCCAACATGCGTTTTATTCAGGTATATCAGTTTAGATCCTTTTTCCAAAAGCTTAAGGTGAGTTGCTTCCATTTTCTTAAGTTTCTCCACTTTAATAATAGCAGGACCGTATTCAGGTTTCTTTTGGTAACATGCAAACGCATATTCACTGTTGGTAATACTCACATCAATCACATTCACCTCTGAGAGATCCTTGGATGCAATGGCAATATGAGAACCGTCTATGGTGCAATTCCGAATAATTAGTTTGGAGCCTTCACCTCCTGAAATACCCTTGTCTCCAGCGTCAATTACTGTGCAATTCTCAATATTAATAGAGCTTCCCGAAAAGTCAATGCAATCATTTCCAGTTTTAAAAAAAGTAGAACTTCTAAGTTCACCTTCACAGAAGTCTGCATCAAAACCATCTGAAAGTGCATTCTCAACACTTGAGTTGGTCATCAAGAATTCACAACGAATTAAATTCAATCCATCTTCGCAATTGTTATTTTTGAACTCACAAGAGTCTATTGTTACATCACCTCCATAGAATGTAACAGCCCCCGTTAAGGTCCAATTGTTTTTATTCATGGTGTTCAAGTTATCGAAAGTCACATAGGTCATCACTGAACTCTGATCTGAAATAACGGTAAATCCATTTCCAGTTCCATCCGGCGACGAAATACGAACTGGGCTAACCTTTGTTCCATTGATAAGAACAGGCGAATGCGAAACTATGGCGGCATTATTTAATAGCTTAATTACAGTTCCAGCATTGATCTTTAAAGTATAACCTTTTGGAACATAAACATCTGAAGTGAATACATTATTACCACTTAAAACGATGTTCTTACTCCCTTTCTTGGGAACCATTACATTGGCAGTTTTACTTAAGAAATTTGGCTGTTTTGCTATTCCCCATTTATCAATTTTCGCCTTAAACTCCTGACTACCACATTTTTTTGCACGGTAATGAATTCGTCTTGGCTTCTCTTTCAATTTTATAAACTGAAGTTCAGCATTCGATTTTAGCGCTTTCAAAACTGTCTTTGCCATCGGGACAATGACATTTTTATTTGCTTTTGTTGAATATCCAAAAATTTCGACGTCAGCCGAATGGAAATTCCGAACTGAAATGGTAACACTTCCATCCGCTCGTTTTTCTTCCAAGTTGACCTTCAAGGCCATGTCTGTAAAAATTATATTCTCGGGCAAGACTTCGAAAGGTTTCTTTTCAGTGCTTTCTACGTTCGGATTCTTTCTGTGCTTCGCGTATTCAAGAAGTTGCTCTCTAACTTGTTTCGCATTGTTTCTGAAAAAATACGTGTTGAATTTGATATTCGGATATTCAAAATTCAACAGTGCTTCAGCGGATTTAATCTCTTTTTCAAATTCCTTAAACAATCCGTCGATGTACTTCTTGCTAGAGTATTTTTTCAAGTATTCAAAATACTTCTCTTCAACTTCCTTATTTGATAAAGCGGCTTCAATTAAGGTGAAATTTTGCTTACGGCTTCTTTCCAAACCTTCAATATCAACGATGTTAGAAATCAAGTCTGGAGCCATAAAGCAATCGTATGCGATAGGTTCTAACTTGTTCGTTACAGGATTAAAGTAATTTCTTTGATTGTGCCAAATAGTACCGTGTTTCCCATTAATAACATCACTAAGGGCGATGAACTTGGCCAATGACTCTATGTCAAAATAATCATCAACATTTGGATCATGATTTCTATACCGTTCCATTTGTCCTTTAGCTAAATTGAATTGTCTCGTTAAGGATTGAGATTTATTCGTTCTGTTCTTTTTAAACGGAAGCACCTCAGCGGATTCCAATGCTGGAACTTTATAATGCTTGTGCTCGTTCTTTTCAACGTAATGCAACTGCCATACTCCACTCTCATCAAACTTAACAATAGGGCCTTCTCTTCTTTTACGGTATTCCAAAAGTTG
>JABSPC010000737.1 GCA_013215515.1 Crocinitomicaceae bacterium | reverse complement strand
CGCACATTGTCTTTCTTCAGGTCTTCACGAGAAATAATGTAATCCGCTTTATCACTCCAATAGTGACATGGGATGTACATATCAGCTTGACTTAAATACTTCGAGAACGTACAGTCAAAACTCCCTGGATTTTTATAGAATTCGCTTTTATTAAATTCACCTCCATTTCGTTTCGCGTAGTAATCCTCAGCTTCTAAATGCGTATAAACAGGCCCCTCAAATTCTTGCGAAACAAATTCCTCA
The DNA here is from genome assembly GCA_013215515.1 of Crocinitomicaceae bacterium. GTDB lineage: Bacteria > Bacteroidota > Bacteroidia > Flavobacteriales_D > Crocinitomicaceae > UBA4466. The sequence continues at coordinate 2,983 of JABSPC010000737.1, read as the reverse complement.
GGCGATACTTCGTTGATTGGTAACAAATCTAAGATCTCTCTCGCACCATGTCCTACTCGACCAAAACCTGTAAGAATTATTTTAGCATTCGAAGGAAGTTTTACTTTTTTCAATTCAAGCTCAACCTCTTTTCTATTGGCACATTTATTAGCGGGTTTTAAATTATAAAGTCCATGCTTCGCCCCGAAGGTCAAAAAGCCATTGTAACAACCTACAATTCCAGCATATCTACCGAAGCCAATTAATCTCTTATCGTTCTTATCCCTAAGTGCTTCATAATCGATCAATTGAATATTCTTGTCAATTATCGCTTGAAGTAAATCTCTATTATAAGGCTGTTTTTTAATAGTATGTGAGAAGAACATGAATTTCTTATTGGGAATCAAGTCTTCGATATTCACTTCCTTCACCCCCATTATAATATCACAATCCGTTAAATCTTCCGACATTCCGATATTCAAATTCATATATGATTCGTCACTATATGCTCGAATAGGACTTGGCTGCACAACTATTTCAAGGTTAGGATATACGTCTAGTAAAGAACGACATTGGATTGGAGTAAGTGGCACACGCTTATCTGGTGGCACTTTTCCTTCTCTAATAATTCCTATTTTAATCTTATTCATATTGCTTACTAGTTCAACGGTTCTTTTAACAAATATTGATCGATGAATTCTCTAACACATCCTTCTCCCCCATTGAGTGATAAAATTATATCAGCTTCATTTTTAATCGGTCCAACAGCATTTTTTGGGCATACTGCGATTCCACAATTTTTCATTACTTCTAGATCATTGATATCATCTCCAATCATTGCAACGTTTTCTAATCCAATACTAAGCGCATCACAAATACCTTTAAGCGTATCCATCTTAGGATCTCTACTTACAGTACAATGTTGAATCCCCAGCATATCAGCTCGCTTCCGAACGGCTTCACTTTTAAATCCTGACGAAATAATTCCAACTTGGAAATCACTTTTCGTCAAATGAATAATGGCCATTCCATCCTTTGTATTGAATTTTTTGAATTGATCTCCGGATTCTGTGAAATACATTCCTCCATCAGTCATAACTCCATCAACATCCAATATAAGAAGTTTTATTTTAGAGAGCTTGTCTGATAACTCATTGGTTTTGAATACGTTTTTAAAAAAAAATGCATTCAAATCAACTTCATACTCTTCGGCGATGGCTTCTAAATCGTAAACGGACAATTCAAGTGCGTGTTCAACATCCAACTCAGAAAGAAATTCTTCATAGTCCAATCCAAACTTGCTACACAGCCCTTTTATATTCGCTTCTAAATACATAATATATCTTATACCATCTTGTAACCAACAGCTGCTGCAACAGGTTTCAATTGGTTTAATAATTGTTTAAATTCATCGTGATTCAATTGTTGAGAAGCATCTGACTTCGCAACAATTGGGTCTCTGTGTGCTTCGATTAACAATCCGTCAATTCCCATCGCCACACATGCTTTTGCAAGAACAGGCACACCATAAGCGTATCCCATTGCGTGACTTGGGTCTAATACAATCGGTAAATTCGTATGCTCTTGCAACCAAGCTACACCACATAAATCCAACGTGAATCGCGTATTTGTTTCAAAAGTTCTCAATCCACTTTCGCAAAGAATAACATTCTTGTTACCTCCTGACAATACAAATTCTGCTGCTTGAACAAATTCTTTTAACGTTGTTCCAAACCCTCTTTTGATCAATACTGGTTTCTGCGTTTTAGCACAAGCACGTAAAATCCCTTGATCGTACATTGCTTTCGCTCCAACTTGAATGACATCCGAGTACTCAATAACTTCATGAATATGCGTAGCGTCTCTAGCTTCTGTAATAACATTCAACCCAAACTCTTCACGCATTTTCGCTAGAAGTTTCAATCCTTCAAGCCCCATTCCTTGAAATGAGTATGGACTTGTTCTTGGTTTGTAACATCCTCCTCGAAGTGTCGTCAACCCCATTCCAACAAGTAGTTCGGCTGATTCACGTATTTGATCTTCAGACTCCACAGAGCAAGGTCCACCAATTAGCAAGGTCGAATTTTGATTCCCTCCAATTGTGACGTTTCCAATAGAGACTTCACGTTTTTCAGATCGATATTGTTTCGAAGCAAGTTGGATATCGTTATCAAATACCCATGACTCCTCAACTTGTGATTCAATTTCTGTGGGAACTTCTTTCATCCCACTTCCAGAAATTAGAACATTCGTATTGTTCGAAATAACATGAAACGCATTGATTTTTTCTGCAATTTCTTGTGCTCTTTCAGCGGTAATGTTTTCCTTGAGATGTAAGATCATAATTCTCCTTTAATAAGGTTCACAAAAGTAACAATTCCTTTCGCAAAACCATCCTTATTTAACACTGGTAAGTACATAACTGGAAACTTGCACTTCTTTATTAATTGTAGCATTTCAAGAACCGTTGAATAGTCCTTAATACATATTGGGTTTTGATTCAAAAATTCTACAGGAGCGATCCCGTTCAAATCATCTAAATGCTTTAAAAGTCCTTTACGGATATCTGCATTTGAAATCAACCCTTCCAACTTACCCTCCTCACTTATAACCAGAGCAAAACCCAAATTACCATTGTCAATTGATCGCAACGCTGTTTTCATTGTTAGCTCCTGAGCTTTGATCACTGGAGATTCACTTATTGGAATCATAAAGTCAGCAACTGAGAACTCTGATTCAACATTTCTTTGCGTCAAATTCATTAATGCGTTTCCAATACTGGCTGCATTAAATAAATACGATCCAGAAACCGAGCTGGTTACTCCCATATTCCTAAGAATAAAAGAGACCTCAGCATTCACTCCGCCATCGACATGGATAGATTTCCCTGGATATGAATTTCTAAACTCTCTAATTTTCGCAAAATTGATGGTGTCAAACTTCCCTCCACTTTGACCTGGAATTGTTGCCATTATCAAAATAAAATCGAAATCATTATACGCTT
>JABSPC010000736.1 GCA_013215515.1 Crocinitomicaceae bacterium | reverse complement strand
TGAAGAGTATTTCTTTCGGTTTAACCGATTGAATTTCAGAGAAACAATCCTAGAAAAACTTCTTTATAGAATGATTAAAGAAAAACCAATCACCTACCAGTCAATCAAATACTCTGCGATCTAAAAGGGTAACCCTAATAATTAATAAACCATTCGCTTTCTGAGAGCCGATCTTTAATACTTCGATTTTCTTTGATGATATTCTGTTTAGTTAAAAGGTAAACACCAATCAATGATTAATGAATTGATTCTTTTGACATACTGACAGATTGACGTTTTGTCAGTATGTGAAGCCCCTTGTCTACTACGATTTATAGCATTTTGTCAGAGAAATGGCAAAAATACCCAATGGCACAAAGATTGACTTAGGTTAGGCAATAGAAAAATTGAAATTAATAAGTCATGGGAAAAATAATCGGTATAGATTTAGGAACAACGAACTCTTGTGTTGCCGTAATGGAAGGGAATGAGCCAGTTGTTATCGCAAACTCGGAAGGTAAAAGAACTACACCATCAGTAGTAGCATTTGTAGAAGGAGGCGAACGTAAAATTGGAGACCCTGCGAAACGTCAGGCAATTACTAATCCAACGAAAACAATTTACTCTATCAAACGATTTATGGGAACTACTTTTGATCCTAAAAGTGGTGAGAACGAAAGAGTACCTTACGAAGTAGTTAAGGGAGATAATAGTACACCTCGTGTATTAATCGACGATAGAAAATATACGCCACAGGAAATTTCAGCAATGATTCTTCAAAAAATGAAGAAAACGGCTGAGGATTACCTTGGACATGAAGTTTCTGAAGCAGTAGTTACTGTTCCAGCATATTTTAACGATTCTCAACGTCAAGCAACGAAAGAAGCTGGTGAGATCGCAGGTTTAACAATCAAGCGTATTATCAATGAGCCAACAGCGGCTGCATTGGCATACGGATTAGATAAAAAAGGTATTGACCAAAAAATCGTAGTATTTGATTTTGGTGGTGGTACACATGATGTTTCTATCCTTGAATTAGGAGATGGAGTATTTGAAGTATTGTCAACGGATGGTGATACGCACTTAGGTGGAGATGATGTTGATGATGCAATCATTAACTGGTTGGCTGAAGAATTCAAAAAGGACGAAGGATTGGACTTAAGAAAAGATCCAATGGCGTTACAACGTCTGAAAGAAGCAGCTGAAAAAGCGAAGATTGAATTGTCTTCTACGACTTCAACTGAAATCAACTTGCCTTATATCATGCCAGTTGATGGTGTGCCAAAGCACTTGGTTAGAACAATGCAACGTTCTAAGTTCGAGCAATTGATTTCTGAAATCGTTGAAAGAACTATCGCACCTTGTCGTTCTGCATTGAAAAATGCTGGATTAGATAAAGGAGATATTGATGAAATCATCTTAGTAGGTGGATCAACAAGAATTCCAATCATTCAAGATGCAGTTAAGAACTTCTTCGGTAAAGAAGCTTCTAAAGGAGTAAATCCAGATGAAGTTGTTGCCATTGGTGCAGCGATTCAAGGTGGTGTCTTGACAGGAGAGGTAAAAGATGTACTTCTTTTGGATGTAATTCCATTATCATTAGGTATTGAAACAATGGGTGGTGTTTTCACGACATTAATTGAGTCGAATACAACGATTCCTACAAAGAAAAGTGAAGTGTTCTCGACAGCATCTGATAACCAACCGTCTGTAGATATTCATGTATTGCAAGGTGAGCGTTCAATGGCAACGGATAACAAATCATTGGGTAGATTCCAATTGACTGATATCCCACCAGCACAAAGAGGAACGCCTCAAATTGAAGTAATCTTCGATATCGATGCGAATGGAATAATGAATATTTCAGCAAAAGATAAAGGAACTGGTAAAGAGCAATCAATTAAGATCGAAGCTTCTTCTGGATTGACAGATGAAGAAATCGCGAAAATGAAAGCTGAAGCGGAAGCAAATGCTGAAGCGGATCAAAAAGCTAGAGAAAATGTTGAAATGATCAACAAAGCTGATTCATTGATTTTCCAAACGGAGCGTCAATTGAAAGAGTACGGGGATAAGATTTCAGAAGATAAGAAACAACCAATCGAAGATGCATTGGCTGCTTTGAAAGTTGAATTCGAAGCGAAGAATATGGAGAACTTAGAGCCAGCAATGGAGAAGTTAAATGAAGTATTCCAAGCGGCATCTGAAGAAATGTACGCAGCTGCAAACGAAGGTGGAGATGCTGGAGCTGGAGATGATGCTGGAGCTGAAGGAGCACCTGAAGATGAGGTGACTGATGTAGACTTCGAAGAAGTAGAAGAAGTAGAAGAAGAGACAGAAAAAAAATAACGCTTTGAGTTATTTTGGGTGAACTCGAAAGTGAGCGAACCATAAATCTATTAAGAAAAGAGGATAACGAAAGTTGTCCTCTTTTTTGTTGGTCACTATTTCACAGAAATGATTGAATTTATTCGACGAATTGATCTGAATTGACATGTATACTTGTTCTCAATAATTTTTATTTGAATTGTAATTAATCACGAACTAAGTGTGCTAAATACGATTTAATCTGTGCATGCAGCATATTATTGACACGTAGCTTCACACTTCAGAAAGGACTTTTCACGTCATTATTTCAAGATGTGATGGGTAGATTTAAATCAAATTCGAGCCCATGAAAAAGTCCTTACTACTTATAACATTATTCTTAG
>JABSPC010000735.1 GCA_013215515.1 Crocinitomicaceae bacterium | reverse complement strand
TCAGTTTCTTCTGGACAATCCTGATTCAAAAATCACAATTGAAGGACACACTGACAATGTCGGTGACGCGTACGACAATAAAATGCTTTCAATCAACCGAGCTTTTAGCGTAGGTGATTACATTATCGATTTTGGCATCACCGCATCAAAAATTAAGATTATCGGGAAAGGAGACACTGCACCGATAGCGAACAATAGCTCAGCCGAAGGGAGCCAATTAAATAGGCGCGTTGAAATAATGTTTCAATAGATGGGATCACGAAGCTTTGCTGGTCAAATAAATTTCTCTCAAGTCATACCTCAAGACATTACTGTAAACAACTCAATTAACGGGAAGTTAACTGGATAGACATTTGGATCTAGCATGTATGGTTTTGATGTCTTCCCCAAAGTTGGAGCCTTTGATTTAATAATGGACTTCGGTTTCAATGCAGGAAGGCTAAGAATATATGGCGATACATTAATTAAACAGAAGAATCCCTACTTCGCACCTTCCGTTTCCCAAACAACAAGAATTTGTGTCGGGAAATTCGCATTGCACATTCGCGGAACTTATGATTACGACATTACACGTAAAGCTTGGAGGCGAACCTTCTTTTCAAGAACAGAAAAAATCACAATTTCAGAAACGAAATTATCAGGAATAATGATCTTTGCAGGGATTGGATATATTATTCACTAAATTTAGCAGAGATGACAATAAAGAACACTGCACAACTGAGAGAGATATACGGTTTTCCGAGTGGAAGAGCCAAGGACAAAGTATTGACGAAATTGGACAAGCACGCAATTCACTTTATTAATTCATCGCCATTTTTAATTCTTTCTTCTGCAGATTCTGAAGGAAATATGGATGCTTCGCCTCGAGGTGGAGAACCGGGATTCGTAGCTATTGCCAATTCTAATGAAATTTTGATCCCTGATTTTAAAGGAAACAACAGAATTGACAGCTTGGTAAACATTGTAGAAACAGGGAAGGCTGGAATGATCTTTTTCGTTCCTGGAATTGACACTACTTTGAGAATCAATGGAAGCGCAATGATTACCACTTCGAATGATGCTTTGAATCATTTCTCTAATTCAGAGAAGCGGCCAATTTCATGTATTTCGATTAAAGTTGAAGAATCATTTCTGCATTGTGCGAAAGCTTTGATGCGGTCAAAACTTTGGGACGAAGATTCAATGACGAGCGCTGATGACTTCCCAACATTGGGATTAATGCTCAAGGATCAGTTGGGAACTCCTGGTGAACCTGAGACGAGAGAAGCGATGATTGAACGTTATCAAAAGGACTTATAAATAATGAAATTCTGTTTCACCATAGTTCTAGTTATTCTATCCAATTTTGCCATTGGTCAGATTTACTTTGAACCAGAATCCGGTATTTGTAAAGAAATTAATCAGATTATCATTAATTATCAATCTTCCAAAGCGAAGCGACTTAGGATTGTATTTGAGAATTCGGAAGGTGAATTGGAGAGTATAAGGGTTAAGTTTCTGACGGATTCAACATTCATATATGGAACTGGGAGACAAAAAATGGAACTTGTGACAAGAGGAGATGAAATCTTCGACTTTGGAACTAATAAAATTGACGATTTAAAAAACTTTCTTCCTACCGACCAAGTGTCTAAGAGAACTGAGAAAGATGGAGTTTTCACACGCAGCTTGTACTATGTCACTGGAACAGATTCTATTCTTTACTCTACGTGGACTCAGGTATACGATTCAACAGACAATTCTACAACTACAATCACCAAGTATCGCAGTGGAAAAAACTGGACAGGTTCTAAGCATATTAAAACGGTGCTTTCAGATGATTTAGTCCGAACCCAAAATTTCACGTTGATCGATAATGTTAATTGGAAAATGAGTCTTGATAAAGTAGATATTACTTTAAAATCACAAACCAAATTCAGTAAGACCAAAATTTTGATGACCAAAGGCACATCCATGATAGAAGATGGAAACGGAGAATATTTTAACCTTAACCATGAACGAAAGTCTATTCTTTACTACGATCAAAAAAGATTAATTGAAGCGGTTGTAATCGTAAACACAAATCATGAAGATGGTTTTGAAAGCTCAAAAATTAAGTACTTAACTGTCTACAGTTATTTCTAAAAAATCAGTTGTTAAAAATCGATTCTATATGGAATAATTAACTAGTTTTATGGCTCTGTAAGTCTCGAGAAACTTGTTAACGTGACGGCACATCACTGCTATAAGTTTCTCGAGCATTTATACTCATTATCTCACCTCAAGAATACCTTCCGATTTAATGTGATTACCTTTGTTTGAAATGAAGGATCAATCCAAAAAATCTCCACTCCTAAGTATTCTAATTGCGATTGCTATTTCTTTTTTCCTAATAGGAGAACTTGCTTCAATAATGCATTGGCCTAATAAATACGAATTAGCAATTATTTCGACCCTTTCATCCATCATTCTCATAGGTTTAATGATTGTGAAAGCAATCAAAAAAGAAAAACGCCAGCCTAGTGATTATTTCAGAATCTTATTTATTCTGGCTGTGCTTGTTTCATTTGCATCCAGCTTTTTTGAATTGGGGTATAACTCCAGTCATAAGAGGATTTGTAATTGTCACTTTCGGTCTATGGTTAAACAGTATTAGTAGTACAACTGATGCTTCTAAATCGGTTCGGTCCAAGATCGCTTCAACAAGTTACAAATTGGCTATTGTTATCGTTGTCGGCGGATTTATAATGAAACTTCTTCATTTCCCAGGAGCCATAACCTTAATTCTTTTGGGGCTTGTTTCAGTAGCTGTTTGGTTCGTGAGTGATATGATTGTAAAGAAGTCGATTAACCAACAACCTCTCCGAACAAATCGTAATGATCAGCACTGGTAATTTTCACAGTTGCGAAATCTCCTAAACGGATGTATTCATTCTCTTTTTTGACAAGAACTTCGTTATCCACTTCTGGTGAATCAAACTCTGTACGACCAATAAAATACGCCCCTTCAACTTTATCAAAAAGAACTTTAAAGGTCTTCCCTATTTTCTCTTGATTTAGTTCGTAGCTAATTCCAGATTGTAATTCCATGATAGCATCAGCTCGCTCCTTCTTCACTTCTTCTGGAACATCATCTTCAACATTGAAAGCATGTGTGTTCTCCTCATGAGAATACGTAAAGATCCCTAAACGATCAAAACGTGAACGTGCAACCCAGTCGTACATTTCTTGAAAATCCTCCTCTGTCTCTCCTGGATAACCAGCAATCAATGTAGTTCTAATCGCAATCCCTGGAACCTTAGTTCTGATATCTGCAATTAATGCTTCCGTCTTTTCTCTTGTAATTCCTCTTCGCATTGCTTTCAACATTGCTGTCGATCCGTGCTGAAGTGGTATATCTAAATAATTACAAATATTATCTCTTTCCTTCATCACTTTCAAAACGTCCATTGGGAATCCAGCATGGAAAGCGTAATGCAATTTGATCCATTCGATTCCTTCTACATCTGAAAGTTTTTCAAGTAATTCGGCGAGATTTCTCTTCTTGTAAATATCCAATCCGTAATACGTTAAATCTTGTGCGATCAGCATCAATTCCTTAACACCTTTAGCCGCAAGTCCTTTTGCCTGTTTGACTAATTCTTCCATTGGAGTAGAAACGTGCTTTCCTCTCATTAATGGAATTGCACAGAACGAACAAGGACGGTCACATCCTTCAGCTATTTTGAAATAAGCATAGTGAGAAGGAGTCGTTAATAAACGTTCTCCGACCAATTCGTGCTTGTAATCTGCCTTTAATGCTTTCAGTAAACGCGGCAATTCTCGAGTACCGAAAAATGCATCTACTTCTGGAATTTCCTTTTCTAAATCTTCTCTATAACGTTCAGAAAGACAACCGGTAACGTAGACTTTATCCACATCACCTTCCCTCTTAGCCTCGGCATATCTTAAGATCGTATCTATCGATTCTTGCTTTGCATTATCGATAAAACCACAAGTATTGATGATCACAATTTCCGAATCATCCTGCTGTGCCTCGTGTTCTACATCAAATTTATTCGCCTTCAGTTGAGCCATCAAAACCTCTGAATCGAATATATTCTTTGAACACCCTAAGGTCACTACATTTACCTTGTTCTTCTTAAGCGTCTTTGTTTTCATGCCGCAAAGATACGGTATTATTGTTTTAGAAGTACTTAAAGTTATAATTGAAGTATTTAAAGTTGTAGAGTTTTTAAGTGCCCTGAATTTTAAGAAGTACTTAAAGTTGTAGAGTTATTGAGTGCCTTAAATTATTTTGATCATAGATTTATCACTTTAGACACTAATTCTATATATAGCTCGTCCCAACTTTTAACTTTAGACACTT
>JABSPC010000734.1 GCA_013215515.1 Crocinitomicaceae bacterium | reverse complement strand
ATGTTGTGTCGAACAATTCATCTCGTAAATCGGTATTGAAGATTACCTTCGTCATATTTAAACCCAGTGCGCTGGCCTCATTTCGCATCATATTAATTTCTTCTGCCGCCATTTGGAAGTCAATGGAAATAGTCGTGTCATTAATGTATTGCCCTTCTTTATTGAATTCGAGGAGGTAATGCATTGCACCTAGATCATCTAAGTCATAATAGGGTTTACCATCTTTCATCAGCGGCATCATCATGTCTACGCTCATTCCATTTTGATGTGTTCGATGCGGGAACATTTTACCACCATATTCATTTGAAAATTCCATTATTCTGAACTTACGTTTCTTCCCGTTTGCTTCAAATGATTTAAATGTATTGATGATGGTTTGTGCAACGAGATGATGGGTAAATGCGCGCCCTGATAAATAACTTGCTGTATCGAAATACATAAAGTTCGAACCAGAAAATGGAATTAATGTGCCGTTTTCCAGACTTCCTCGGCTTACAGATCCTATCGATTTTGTTTTGAGTGAGTCCTGGAAATTCTCTGCATAATAAATATCAACAATTGAAGGTTCCATTGAAATCTCAGGAGTTGGTTTTGTATGATTATTTGTCTCTATACTATCCGATTGGCTCAAACAAGAAGTTATAAATAGGAAAAGTACTAGGAATGGAATTATAGTGCGCATATTTAGTTTTCGCTTCATCTTACAATTATCGTACCCAAGTGAAACGCACTACTTTCCGTTAAAGATAACTTTGTTCTTATCGGTTTCTGATAAAACAACTTCCAATCCGAATTTAGAATCAAGTTTTTCTCGTAGGATTTCCCAAATCACCTTAGAAATGTTTTCAGTAGTTGGATTGATGTTTTTAAATTCAGCACAATCCAAGTTTAGGTTTCGATGATCAAAACGATCAAGAACGTATTCGTGAATTAGTTCTTTCAAAATTTTAAGGTCGATCACGTAACCTGTTTCAGGATCAATCGTTCCTTCTACATAAACTTCGAGAACGTAATTGTGCCCGTGATAATTGGGATTACTGCACTTTCCAAAAATCTCTAAATTTTTTTCGTCCGACCAATTTTCTCTGAAAAGGCGATGTGCTGCATTAAAGGTTTCTCTTCTACAAATTTTCATAGTGGGACAAAGGTAGTTGTTTGATCTAATCTTTAGAATTCATTTTTCTTTATAGCGATAATCGTAACGTCATCTGTTTGTTCACCTGACGCAATCCATGCATTGAAATCTTCTTCAAATTCAATTCTTTGTTTTACCAGTGATAGGTCAACGTTTAATTCGAACAATTCAAGAATTCTTCTAAAAGAGAATTTTTTGTCGTTTGGACCACCAAATTGATCTTGGAATCCATCTGAAAATAAATACAGCTGATTCTCAGGCATGAATGGCGTATAATGTGTACTATATCCTTGGAAACTTGGAGTTGGTGCGTCGCCAATATGTTTGTTGTCTCCTTTCAGCATTGTGAACGACACGTCTTCATAAATTAAGAAGCGCGATCCAGCACAGCCATAGGCTATCTCATCGGAGCTTTCATCAATTACACAAAGGGTAATCTCCATTCCATCATTAATTGCCGTATCTCCTGAGCCCCTAGGAAGAACATCAACCAATCGCTTGTCCATTTCATTTAAAATGTCCCCAGGGTCTTTCATTCGTCCTTCAAGAATGATGCTGTTCAATAGATTAATTCCCAAGAGCGTCATGAAGGAGCCTGGAACTCCATGCCCTGTGCAATCTCCAAGAACAAGGAATGTTTTCGATTCAATTTTTTCCATCCAATAGAAATCACCTGAAACAATATCTTTGGGTTTATAAATTATGAAATACTCCTTGAATATTGAAGTGAAATTGCGCTCGTGTGGCAATAGGTTTACTTGAATTCGCTGCGCATAACTTATACTAGAAGTAATGTCATCTCTTTGATCTTTAATCAACTGTTGTTGCTGACGGATATCGGTTATGTCACGCGCCAAAGCAATGAATCCATTTATTAAAGTACTTGATCCAGCAGCGTATAATGTCGTTACGTATTGACCAATCCAAATGATTTCACCGTTCTTTTTGCGAATAGGAAACTCCTTGTAAGAACTTGCAATTTTCTGTTTGAAATGCTCAGCATAATAGTGAGTAACCTCATCTATGTGGTCTTCTGGAACAATCGAAATAGAATGCTTGTTCAATAGGTCTTCTTTCGTGTAGCCGAGTTTTTCATAACAGATGTCATTTAAGAATACGAAATCGCCTTGAAGATTACAACGATAAATGAAATCCTCTGCATTTTGAACGAGCAACTCATAAGTGTTCTCCAATTCCATCTTCTCAGAAACATCTTGTCCGAGCATAACCTTAACATCTTTGGAAAAATCTTTATACTCCCATTCAATCCATCGAATTTTAGCCTCATCACCTGCCATTGGAACGAGGTATTTTTCTCCATCTTTGAACTCTTTTAGAACGTCAACCTCTCTAAACCTGCCCTCGAATGGTACATAATTATTGAGAATAGAAATGTCTTTATTTAGAACTTCGTTATGGGTGGCAGGTATAAAATTTGAAATGTTTTCACTGGCGTAAACGATTTTCCCTTCATCGGTGAATGCAATTGCAGGAATGTTTCCACGGTTTACAATGGAGGATATAAATATCAGTTTATCCAATGAATCCGATCTCAAATAACTCAGGAATATTAGGATTGTTATTAGTGCAATGTTGGCAATAATAAAATAGGATTTAGGATATATTTCATTCTCAATAATCACAACCATTATCATCGTTGCCATGAGAAGCAGTGATGTAAAAATGATCATCGATTTAATTCTGTGAAGAAAAAATGGCGTGACCATTGTTGTTAAAACGAGACCAATAATGTGGAATGGATGTAAATGGGAAATGTACATTTCAATATAACCATGAAGAAGTATTATTGCTACACCTACTAATAATAAAGGGTTAATTAGGCGTTCGTTAGCACTACCAATCACTGATTTTGATAAAAAGTACAAACCGAGAAGTAAAAACTCCATGGTGAGAACGAGTCCCAAGTGAAGGTCTAGTTCAGAGCTAATTAAAGGTGCTACGATGTAAGAAGCGCCAGCAGCGATAATCCCCAATAAGATAATATTAGGTGCCATTAATAAATGAACCTCAGTGTCTTTGGTTTTTACTAGGCTTTGTTTTTCAAAAGCCCTACTGTAATTAATTAGGATAATATTGACTCCAATAACGCAAATCACGATTAGAATAATGAACCAGTTCGTTTCCCAAACAGGCAGTTTCACGTCAAATTTAAATTTACTGGATTTACTAAAGTGAATGCCATCATAAGAAGCTCTTACCTCAAGCGTATAACTTCCATTGTCCAGATTGTTCAGATAAAGATCATCGTTTTCCTGGATCGAAATCCAAGAATCCTCTTTTCCAGTCAAACGATATGAATATTGAATCTTTCCAATTTTAGGGTTGTTGACATGAAACTTATATCGGAAAGAATTGGTGCTCGTCCCATCGGTGTCATATCGCGTTAAGTCAGTGATCATTGGAGACAGAGGTGTACGAAGTTGATGCAAAATATCTGTATTGATCAAAAATAAACCTTCGACTGTTCCGACGTAAATATTATTGTCTTCTTGAAACTGAGATCGCATATGCGTCTCGTAACCGCCAAACCCTGAACTTGCATTGTAATGCGATTGCCCAACGACAGCACCCAACTTTGTTACCTGAAGAATAGTGAGACCTTTATTTGTACCAACTATGAGGTTTCCTAATCTATCTGCGTTTAACGTGTAATATAAATTGGTGTTGAAATGCTTGCTTCCCAGTAGAACAATCTTTTTTGATTCGGAAGTAAAACCAACAATCCCCTTCTCCATTGTGAACCAGATGGTTCCGTAAACATCTTTTGTGGAACAGCCTGAATAGCTTCCTAGTTTTGTGCCTAATCGAACTTTAGAGAATTTAGTGGTCTTTTTATCAAATTTGAAAATTCCATTGTTTGTTCCAAAGTAAATTTCCTTTCCCGAGGTGGTAAGCTGAGCTGTATAGAAGTATTCTGGCAAATTATGCTTGTTTCTGAACTCAACCTTCTCCCCTGTTTTTAAATTGATTTTGACAATACCTTTACCTGCGACACCTGCCCAAAGGTTCATTTTATCTGCAAAAATCAAATTGACATTTTCATTCGTATAGTAAACATCTTCGAATGTGGGATCGTCGTTTGATCGAATAAATTTCTTGATCCCAATATTGGTTGCAACGTAGTATTGTCCGTCAACTTGGGTAACGGCTTTTAGTTGAAATGCGAACTCTTTGAATTCAGTTTCTTGAAAATGTCCAACATATGTTTTTCCAGAGAAATTCGAGATAAACATATCATTGTATACAGTGCGGTAAGGAACGGAGATATTATCTAATTCATAAATCGGGTGCAATTGAATTTTGGTAAAGGCCTCGAGAGACACCTTATAAATTCCTTCTGATTTTGAACAAATCCAGTAGTCGCCATTTAAATCACAAATAATTTGAGCGGGGTCCATAATCTGTTGATTATAATTATGGGCTATTGGATACAATGATCGGTCTCTGATATGAAAGAGATTTCCGTTCTCAGTTATTACTATAATCTTTTTGCTGTTGTTGTCTGAATTAAATGAAATAATCCTATCGCCATTGGATGAAATTTCAGGTCTAGAATCGACTCTGCTTTTCTCAACATTTCCTTTGTCATTGATTACAGCTTCTAGCCATTGACCTCCAGTTGCACTGAAAAGAATAAGCCTGTCCGAGTATATATACCCGAAATTGTATTGGTTTGCTTTGGTAGAACTTACATTCAAGTAGTTAGAAAGGGAGGTAATATTACCATGTCGAAGCAGATAATTACCTTCACTAGTCAGAATAATATACCCGTTCTTTACTTTGATATAGTGATGTAATTTGGCCTTTTTGTCAAAACTGAATAAGATTTTTGTTTTCCCATTTAACTCTGAATAAATTTTTCGCGCTCCCAAGAAGTAATGAGTTGAATTGCTTTTTAATACCGCCATTGCGTCCCCCGTCACGTTGGTTTTGACATTGAATTTGTGGTATGTTTTATTCTTAATAGAATAATAGTAAAAGCCTTTGTATTCGGACGCAAAAAGAATAGAGTCTCCCTCGATTATGAGGTTGTGAGTATGGTGGTCATTATCACCTCCTTTTTCCAATAACTCCTCGAACTTTTGCCCATTAAATCGCATCAATGGAGCGCCGTCCGTTCCAATCCATAAATAACCATCTTTTGATTGAGCAATACTTGTTATTGCCGCCATGGTTAGTCCATCTCGGTGATTGTAATTTTTGAATGTGTAGAGTTGCGCGCTAGAATTAAATGCGCAAATTGCCAAGCATAATGTTACTAAAAGTAGTCTTAATTTCAAAGTAGACGGGACTCTGGTTTGATCCGAAAAATAGCGAAATTATGCGACAAAACGGGTAATAAAAAGTAACTGTTATGCAATCACAACAATCTGTTCTTTAATCTCATCTGCGATTTGCTTCGCTTTTGCCATCGAAGAGGCGGCAATAGTTATATGTCCCATTTTTCGATTGGGTTTCGTTTTCTCTTTTCCATAAAGATGAATATGCACACCTGGTTGGCCTATAACATCATTCATTCCTTGGTAAATTGCTTTACCCGTATGGCCTTCACTTCCTATTAAATTAATCATCACACCATAGCAAGTCATCTCCGTTGACCCAAGTGGCATGTTCAGCACAGAGCGCATGTGTTGTTCGAACTGCGAAGTGACGTTACATTCGATTGTATGGTGTCCACTATTATGAGGTCTTGGAGCAACTTCATTTACCAAAATTTCACCGTCTTTATTCAGAAACAATTCGACTGCCAATATCCCAACTAATTCTAATTTATTGATTACATCAATGGCAATTTCGTTTGCTTTCTTTTCAATTTCTGGAGTGATATCTGCTGGAGAGAACAGGTAAGAAACTAAGTTCGCATCGTTAAATTCACATTCAACAGTGGGGTAAACCGCAGTCTGTCCATTTTCATTTCTAGAAACAATAATTGAAAGTTCTTTTTCAAACGGAATTAAATCTTCAATTATCGAAGCTTGAGAAAACGTAGAATCCAAATCAGATTTAGATTTAATTATGATAACTCCTTTTCCGTCATATCCACCTGTTCGAAGTTTGTGTACGAATGGAATTTTGCTTTCTAATTCACTTAAATCCGAATTTTCTTCAATTATTTCGAAATCAGAAGTAGGAATATTATTTTTTTTATAAAAAGTTTTTTGAAGCCCTTTATCCTTAATGATTTCAAGAATATGTGGCTGAGGAAATATTTTGACACCCGTTTTTTCAAGATCATAAAGTGCTTTGACATTCACATTTTCAATCTCAACAGTAATAACATCCATGTCTTTGCCAAATGCCATTACATCATCATAATTGGTAATATCGCCCGTTGTAAAAGTGGTTGCTATGTTTGCGCTTGGAGCATTGTCATCATTCTCCATGATATGCACATGAATATCATAGCTTATCGCTTCTTGAATGAACATTCTCCCGAGTTGTCCACCACCAAGGATGCCGAGGCGATGAGACGCGCCAATTAGGTCTTTTTCCATAGTGCAAAGATACTGTCTATTCGGAAGAAAATCGTAGCTTTGCTCTTCAAAATGACATATTTGTGATACAAGTTTTAGACAAGTCATTCGACATTTTTATCCCAAAGGATGAAATAGAGCGCAAAGTACAGGTAATAGCCAGTTCAATT
This sequence comes from Crocinitomicaceae bacterium, assembly GCA_013215515.1. GTDB lineage: Bacteria > Bacteroidota > Bacteroidia > Flavobacteriales_D > Crocinitomicaceae > UBA4466. The sequence goes on along the minus strand of JABSPC010000734.1, from coordinate 1,723 downwards.
AACGCCGATTATAAAGGCACGGAAGTTGTTTTTATTGCAGTGCTTAATGGTGCGTTTATGTTTTCTTCGGACCTTCTTAAAAACATTGACTTAGAGTGCGAAATTACTTTTGTAAAAATGAGCTCTTATCAAGGTACACGAACAACAGGGAAGGTCGAAGAGCTTATTGGGTTAACCACAGATATTGAAGGTAAGGAGTTAATTATTATTGAAGATATCGTTGATACTGGATATACAATTGACAAAATAATTTCCTTATTAAAGGACAAAAAACCAAAGTCGGTTAAAATCTGTACGTTGCTATACAAGCCAGATGCATTTAAAGGGAATTCAGAACCAGAATACGTTGGTTTTTCGATTCCAAATGCGTTTGTTGTTGGATACGGGTTAGATTATGATCAAAAAGGGCGAAACCTAGACGCATTATATCAAATTAGAGAATCGAAACAATAAATTGTATGTTGAACATCGTATTATTTGGACCTCCGGGAGCTGGAAAAGGAACTCAATCAGAAAGATTACAGGAGAAATATGGACTCGTTCATATTTCGACTGGAGATGTGTTTAGAGCGCTTGATCCTGATTCTGATTTGGCTAAATTAGCTAAGAGCTATGCTGATAAAGGGAATTTAGTTCCAGATGAAATCACAATCAAGATCTTAGAATCTGAAGTTTCAAAATTCCCAAATGCTAAAGGGGTAATTTACGATGGTTTCCCTAGAACAACTGCTCAAGCAGAAGCATTGGATGCATTCTTGGCAGCCAAAGGAACAAGTGTAACATCAATGTTGTCTTTGGTTGTACCAGAAGATGAACTTAAATCACGATTGATTGCTCGCGCTGAAGTATCTGGAAGAAAAGATGATGCTGATCCTGCAATTATTCAAAATAGAATTGAAACTTATAATAATTCAACTGCACCAGTTGCTGGGTTCTATCAAGAACAAGACAAATTGAGTGAGATTGACGGAGTAGGATCAATTGAAGATATTACCAATCGTTTATTCTCTGCTATCGATTCATTGTAATTGGTAGATTTCGAGAATCGAATATAGAACACATTAAAATAAAATAGATGGCCTCGGATAACTTTGTAGATTATGTAAAAATTCACTGTACCTCTGGTAAAGGAGGAGGTGGGTCTGCCCATTTTCGGAGAGAGAAATACATCCCGAAAGGAGGTCCTGATGGTGGTGATGGTGGACGGGGTGGACACATTTATTTGAAAGGAAACAAGCAACTTTGGACCTTACTGCACCTTAAATTTTCTAAGCACATAAAAGCTGGACATGGCGTTCATGGTTCAGGGAATTTAAAGACAGGAGCAGAAGGAAAAGATGAATACATTGAAGTTCCTTTAGGTACAATTGCGCGTGATCCTGAAACAGGAGAAGCTCTTTTTGAAATATCAGAAGATGGACAACTAGAGATTATTCAACGTGGAGGTCATGGTGGATTGGGAAATAACCATTTCAAATCATCAACGAATCAGACACCTCGTTATGGTCAGACAGGAGAAGATGGATGTGAAGGTTGGAAAACACTTGAGCTTAAATTACTCGCAGATGTTGGATTGGTTGGATTTCCGAACGCTGGAAAAAGTACTTTGCTTTCAGTAGTTTCTGCGGCAAAACCAGAAATTGCAGATTATCCGTTTACAACGCTTAAACCGAATTTGGGAATTGTAAGTTACCGGAACTCACGCTCGTACATCATGGCGGAT
>JABSPC010000733.1 GCA_013215515.1 Crocinitomicaceae bacterium | reverse complement strand
GAATATGAAAATGGGGTACAAATCGTTCTGATTTCGTAAGGCAAAATTCTATGATCTCGTCCGATAATAAATTCGGCTCTATTGAAGAGATTCTAAAGCGATCAATTCCAATTACCTTGTCTAGGCGTTTCGTCAATTCAAAGAAGTTTTCTTCGCCTCCCTGTCCAAAATCACCAATATTTACTCCAGTAAGTACAACTTCTTTTACTTCTGTCTGAGCAATCTTTTTTGCTTCAACCAATGTTTTTTCGATGCTCGAATTTCTACTCTTACCACGAGCTAATGGGATCGTGCAAAAAGTACAGAAGTAATCACACCCATCTTGAATTTTCAAGAACGAACGCGTTCTATCACCCAATGAAAACGCCGGAATAAACTCCTTTGTCTTCTTGATGCTCTCATTTGAAATTAACGCTTCTTCATTCTTGTCAAGCGATTCTACGTGCTCAACAATATTGAATTTTTCGTTGGCTCCAAGAACAATATCAACCCCAGGTATTTCAGCAATCAAAGTAGGCTTCAACTGAGCGAAACAACCAATAATCGCGACAAAAGCATTTGGGTTGATCTTCATTGCCTTCTTAACCAACTGTCGGCATTTCTTGTCCGCATTTTCCGTAACAGAACACGTGTTGATTACAAAAATGTCTGGAGTGTCGTCAAATTTCACTTTTCCATAGCCCGCATCTTCGAAAGCCCTACCAATTGTGGACGTTTCAGAGAAGTTGAGTTTGCACCCAAGCGTATAAAAAGCTATTTTTTTGTATTGATTCATATTGGCGGCAAAAATACAGAGATTCGGTTAACTATCAAAGATTAAGGGATTCTTTGAACGATTCAATGTACAAATCATGAAAATTGACTTTCTTTGAAGTCAACCTATGGAAAAGAAAATATCAATAGAATACATACAACTCGCTGATTGGAAGGAATTAAACGATGCCGATCAGAAGTTAGTAATCGCAGCTGAAAATGTAATGAAATCGGCATACGCACCGTATAGTAAGTTTAGCGTTGGAGCCGCATTACTGCTGTCTAGCGGTGAGGTAATTACAGGTAGTAATCAAGAGAACATTGCCTATCCATCAGGACTTTGTGCTGAACGTGTAGCGTTATTTTACGCAGGCTCAAATTACCCCAATGAAACTGTTGAAACGCTTTGTGTTGTTGCAAAAGGCGATTTGGTTGATCTCGACACCATTCTTTCTCCTTGCGGAGGATGCCGACAAGTAATGGTAGAAACGGAGTCCAGACAAGGGAAACCATATCGTGTTATCATGATAAGTCAAAATGGCTCGGTTATTATTTTTAACTCAGCGACAGAGTTGTTGCCTTTAGCATTTGGTGTATGAAGTGTTTTGGTTTAGCCTTTCTATGTGTACTCTTGTTTTCCTCTTGTAAAACACCGATTATTGTATCGGATCCGGATATTGAATCATTTGGGACGCTTCCAAGAATTATTGATGGAGAAGTTAAAAAAGAGCTCTATTCAATAAATAATTCGGATACATCTGAATTGATGATAGGGTATTCATTTTTCTCTACTCAATTCTCATCAAATGTAATGGACAGTGTTTATAAGGACTCTGTAAATTCTTTGATTGCTGAACTTGTTGCAGGTGAAACATTATTTGAATCAGGAATTTATCCACTTCAAGATCATTTCTTTACAGCGCAATTGGATTCAATGGCATCTGAATGGGAGAATTATAAGGACGAAGAATCAAATCCATGGGAAATGGAAATGTCGGTAGTAATTCAAGATTATTCAACATTTGCAGAAGTAACGGCATCTGGCTGGTCATATACAGGCGGAGCGCATGGTAACGGTTATAACAACTACTTCCAAATTGATAAGAGTACAGGGAAGGCATTAACGCTAGCCGACTTTTTTACTGATGTGGATGCCTTAAATAAAATTGCAGAATCGCACTTCCGAAAGCTTTTTGAATTAACGGCTGAGGGAAGTTTAAACGACTATGGTTTCTGGTTCGAAAATGATCAATTCTCTGTCTATGAAAACTTTACGATGAATCGAGAAGATGTACTCTTTTTCTACAATTTATATGACATTGCACCTTATTCAGGAGGGCCAACTGAGTTGTTCGTTCCGATGGAAGAAATTAAACATCTCTTGAAGCGCGATATCTAAGGATTTATCAACGAATATGCTGTTAATAAAAACGGCTATTTTCATCTTAGAATTTTATATATTTGCCTCTGCTTATTATTTAAATTAAGAACATGGCGGTAAAGGCACCAAAACCAACAAAAACAACGCGTAAAGCGAACTCGGCTGGAAAGCCAAAGTTTTCTAAGGAAACTTATATCAAATGGTATACGGATATGTTGCTCATTCGTAAGTTTGAAGAGAAAACAGGTCAACTTTATATCCAACAAAAATTTGGTGGATTTTGTCACTTATATATCGGTCAAGAAGCCGTTGTTGTGGGAACAGCAAGTGGAAGTATTAAAGGTGATAAGCATATGACGGCGTATCGTGATCATGGTCATCCAATCGCATTTGGTACAGATCCACGTGTTTTGATGGCTGAATTATACGGTAGAACAACAGGATGTTCCAAGGGTAAAGGTGGTTCAATGCACTTCTTCGATAAAGAAGTTGGTTTCATGGGAGGTCATGGAATTGTAGGAGCTCAAATTGCGATGGGCGCAGGAGTTGGTTTTGCTGAACAGTACAATGAAACTGGAAACGTAGCATTTGTATCAATGGGAGATGGCGCAGTTCGTCAAGGAGCATTGCACGAAACATTCAATATGGCGATGAGCTGGAAACTTCCGGTGATTTTTATCATTGAAAATAACGGCTACGCGATGGGAACATCAGTTGAGCGTACAACGAACGTAACAGACTTATCTAAAATCGGTCATTCATACGAAATGGCTTCTCGTTCAGTAAATGGAATGTCTCCAGAAGCTGTTCACGAAGCAATTGAAGAAGCTGCGGATAGAGCAAGAAAAGGTGATGGTCCTACCTTGTTGGATATCAGAACATATAGATACAAAGGGCACTCGATGTCAGATCCTCAGAAATATAGAACGAAAGACGAACTGGCTGAGTGGCAATCAAAAGACCCGATTGATCATTGTTTAGAAGTGATCAAAGAGAATAAATGGTTGACGGATAAGAAAATTGAAGAAATCGGAGAATGGGTTAAGAATGAGGTGAAAGAATCTGTTGAATTCGCGGAAAACTCACCGTATCCAGAAGGAAAAGAATTATACGAGGATGTCTACATGCAAAAAGACTACCCTTATATCAAAGAATACTAAGCATAAGAAATTAGATCGAATATGGCGGAAATTGTATATATGCCTAAGCTGAGCGACACAATGACTGAAGGAGTTGTTGCTGATTGGACAGTAAAAGTAGGTGATAAAGTTGCATCAGGAGAAATATTGGCAGAAATTGAAACTGACAAAGCAACGATGGAATTCGAATCTTTTTATGATGGTGTTATATTGCACATTGGAGTTGAAAAGGGAGCTGCGGCACCTATTAATTCTATTCTTGCAATCATCGGAGAAAAAGGTGAAGACGTTCAGAAAATTTTGGCTGAAGCTGAAAAAGCTGCAAAGACTGCTGAAAAGGAAGAGGCTCCAACACCTGTGCCGGTTAAGGAAGAAGTTAAGCCTGCCGTGGTTGCAGCAGCTGCGCCAACTCTTCAACCAATTGCTGCTCCAGCAGTAGATGATAATAGCGGACGCATATTCGCTTCTCCGCTTGCTAAGAAAATGGCAAATGATAAAGGAATCGATTTGAGCACTGTTGGTGGAACAGGAGAAAATGGAAGAATTGTCAAAAGAGATATTGATCACTACACACCATATGTAGGTGCAAGTACTCCAAAAAGAGCATTTGTTGGGACGGAATCATTTACGGATGAGCCGATTTCTCAAATGAGAAAGACAATTGCTAAACGTCTTGCTGAAAGTAAATTTACAGCGCCTCATTTCTATCTAACGATTTCGTTGGATATGGATAATGCTATTTCTGCACGTCAGCAAATCAACTCGTTGGAAGGCGTTAAGATTTCCTACAATGATATGGTGATTAAGGCTGTAGCTTTATCGCTTAGAGAGCATCCAAATGTAAATAGTGCTTGGCTTGGAGATGTTATCCGTCGCAACGAACACGTACACATTGGTGTTGCAGTTGCCGTTGATGATGGGTTATTGGTTCCAGTTGTTCGTTTTGCAGATGGAAAAAGAATGCAAGAGATTGGAACTGAAGTAAGAGAACTTGCTAAGAAAGCGAAGTCTAAGAAATTACAACCTTCAGAATGGGAAGGAAATACTTTTACAATCTCTAACCTT
>JABSPC010000732.1 GCA_013215515.1 Crocinitomicaceae bacterium | reverse complement strand
GACTTAAAAATGTCATACCCTCCCATTGAGTTATGCCCTTCAGAACTGAAATACAATGTTTTACCATCTGGGTGCATAAAAACACCTTCCTCATTGTACTCCGTATTTATAACGGATCCAATGGTCTCAGGTTCTCCCCATTTGCCTTTTGCAGTTTTGTGAGAAATATAGATATCGTGTTTCCCCATTCCACCGTCTTTATTCGAAACAAAATATATTGTATTGCCATCAGGCGAATAACATGCCGATGATTCGTGGAAATCGTTGCTGTTGATTTTGTTACCAAGAGACTCTGGCTTGCTCCAAACATCTCCTTCAAGAACGCATTCAAACAAATCTCCTTTATGACTTTTTCTACCCAAATAAACAATGAATCGTTGGCCATCAGCTGAAATTGCAGATACGGCATCATGGTCAGATGTATTAACCGGCTTTCCGATGTTCTTTGCTTTCTCCCAAGTACCCTCCTCTAATTTTCTTGAAATATATAAATCCTCAAACGTCTCATTTAATGTTGGATCTATTTTACCTCCTGTAGAACTTGGCCGACGTGCCGTAAATATGAGAACAGATTCATCTGCAGAAATCACACCTCCATATTCATTGAACTCTGTGTTGATATTATCACCTAGATTATCAATGAATACTCGAACTGGCGCTTTTATTAACTCTTTACCATTTCGACACTGCGTGGTACGCATCTTTAAATCACTCTTAATCTCTTGAACGATATATGGATCAGGATTTTGCAAAGCTGTTGACTGGTAACGCTGAAATGAATTAATCGCCTTGTCAAATTCCAATTTTAAATGATAAGCTTGTCCCAGATAAAAGTGAACATCTGGATTTATCTTTGAATCTAGCTTAAGTGCTTTTTCCAAAAACGGTAACGCCTTAGGCTTGTAAAGTGAGTGCATATAGCATTCTCCAAGTTTAAAATTCAGCAATGCGTTGTCAGGATTGAAGGTATTCGCCTTTACATAGAATGGAATTGCATCTTTGTAGAACAGATTTCCTTGCTCGTAAAAAGCGTCTCCCTCTTTAAGGTTTTTCTTTGCTTCCTTAAACCCTTCTTTATTGTTTTCAAAGTTCTTTTTATCAAACTCGATTCCTTGCGCAAATGCTCCTGCAGTAGACAACAACAATCCGAAAATAAGTATATATGTTTTAGTCATCATAATGTTTCTCTTAAAGATTAGTTGCAAGATCCTATAAACGATTTAACACCCTCTGCCCCTAGCTTATCTGCCATTTTCCAATCTGCACATGCTCCAGAATCATCTCTCAACAATTCCTTAGCATTCCCTCTATTTTGATATGCATATGGATAATTCGGATCAATCTCAATCGCTTTAGTACAATCTTCGATACATCCTTTGTAATCTTCCAATTTGAATTTAGCACTTGCTCTATTGTTATAGGCAAAAGCGTAATCAGCTTTCAACTCAATTGTTCTCGTGAAATCTTTAATCGCCTCTTGATAATCACCTGAATCGAAATAAGCACTTCCTCTATTATTGTATGCGATATAGTACTTGCTATCCAAGCTGATTGCCTTTGAATACGACATCAATGCTCCTTTAGCATCACCTTTCCTTCGCAACGCACTACCTAAATTGTTGTGGCTAAAGGCCATTTTATTGTCAATCAATAAAGCCTTGTTGTAATCGATAATTGCTCCATCGACATTATCCATCTGACGTTTTGCACTTCCTCTATCGTTATATGCGTAAGCATGACGCTTATCTGCATTCACTGCTTTCGTAAATGCTTCGATCGCTGCTTCGTAGTCCTTCGCTTCAAACTTGATAACACCTTTATAATAGTATGCCTGAGCATGGTTGAGTTTTAATTTAGTGGCTTGATCAAAATCCGCAACTGCTCCGTCTGTATCTTTCGACTTGTATTTGGCTTGACCTCTTAAGTACCAAGCTTCAGCATTAGTAGCAACTAATTCGATTGATTTATCAAAATCTGAAATAGCCCCAGATAAATCACCATCTTCAGATTTAGTAACCGCTCTGTTGAAATAGGCAGGCTCAAAATCCGCGCGTAATTCTAAGGACTTTGTAAAATCATTAATCGCGGCTTTGTAATTTTTGTTTTGATATTGACCAATCCCGCTGTTGTATAATTTATCAGCTTGGACTTCGGCTGAATCTAATATTGTAGCTTGTACAATAGAGTCCTGCGCGAAAGATATACTTGTAATAAGCATACCTAACGTGAGCAGCATAGTAGCTTTCAAACGATTCATGTGGTTCATTTTTTCAATGTTCTT
>JABSPC010000731.1 GCA_013215515.1 Crocinitomicaceae bacterium | reverse complement strand
TAATTTTTGTTTTCCAAAACCAAATTACATTAAAGCGGGACTTCCTTTAGAGAATTTCTCGCTTTTCAAAAAGTTTTATCGGACAGTAGTGATACAGAATATCAAAAGCGAAGTAAACGGAAAAAATTTAGAAGAAGAGCTGCAATTGAGCCAGTTATAGGACATTTAAAAACAGATTTCAGAATGGCACAGAACTATCTAAGCGGACCAGATTCACCCCAAATAAATGCCTTTTTAGCTGCTACTGGATGGAATATTAAGAAGATGATGAAACAATTGAAAAGTGAAGTCAAATTATCCCTGATTCAAATATTTGAAATCATTTTAACCTGCATCTTCCCGAAAATGAATTTAAGTTGTTAAGGATCGACTAATTATGGATTCAGTGAAATCGTGTTAAATCTAAAATTTAATTATTCAAAAAGGAGCTTGCGACTGATCCAATAATCAAAAAGTGAGTAACGAACGATCCAACTAAGGTAGAATCACCTCTTGTCTGCTTGAACTGTAAGCGCTAAAGTAACCCATTGCATCGTTATTCCAATTTGTAGTTGGGTTTGCTGGAGCAGCAGAGGCCGATCCACCCACAATGCTTGCGGCTTCATTCAAATAATTGTAGACCGCTTCATCAATAGATAGTAGCTCAATGCCTACAGTATCCAAAGAATCTACTTGGGGACCACCGAATAATGGTCGTGACTGGTAATTCCCATCGGTCAATGCATCATCTTGAGTAAAGCCTTCATCGAGTCGATTAAACTCAGTTCCGTTAATTGTAAGTCTCGCTGCATAGAAGTTTATGGTATCGACCGGATCTAAGAAGTTTATTACCATCAGAAACCCTTCATCAAATCCAAATCCCCCTTCAAACCAATCGTAGTAAAGTGGATCCATAATTACTGGGTTAGCCAATTTACTGCTGGCTGTATAAGAAACACCATCTTCAACCACATTTAGGGTGTAAGTAGTGTTGAACTGAGGCACATAATTCTGAAGGATGTAGTCTCCGTTTGCCGAAAAAGGAACTGACTGACTCACACCATTTTGATCAGTGATAGTAACTGTTGCGTTGTCAACAGTAGGAACGGCTTCTGAGCCAAAATAGTTAACAGTTTTCGTTATTCTAACGCGAACGGTACTGTCTTCTGCAGCGTAATTTGCCTCAATGACAATGATTGGATTGTTCGCATTTAAATCAAGGTCAATATCTTTTTGACAAGAAGTGAAAGCCGCGACTGCGATAAGTATGTAGATTAAATTTCTCATAATTATTTAATATTAAAGTTCCAAGTAATCGCAGGGATTAGCTTAAATAATGTTGTTTGAACTGCTTTTTGAGGACCGTTCGGAAAATATGGGTCTTCCGGTTCGAATGTGATTGTATATGCATTTTCTCTACTATAAGCATTGTAGACAGAGAAGTTAATGTTTGAATCAAATCTCTTTTTCTCCTTGAGGTACCAAGTTAGACCCAAATCCAAACGATGATAATCTGGCATTCTGTATCCGTTTCGTTCTGTATATTGAGGTATGTAGGTATTGTTAACCGTATATCCTCCTGAAGGAAACGTTACAGCATCTCCGGTGTAATAAATCCAAGTGGCCGAAACAGCAACGGCTTTATTTATTTTATACATTGCGACAACTGATATGTCATGAATTCTATCTTGACGCGCAGAGAATTCTTTTCCTCCATCTATTTTATCAAAGGTTCTCAAAGACCTAGAAAGCGTATAACTGATCCAGCCAGTAAACTTTCCTTTCTTTTTCTGTAATTGTATTTCAAGTCCATATGCTCGTCCCTTACCGTAAACAAATTCGCCTTCAACTTCGTCATTCAAGAAACTACTGGCTCCGTTTTTATAATCAATTTGATTCTGTAAAATTTTGTAATAAATCTCTCCTGAAAGCGCATACATGTTCTTTTTCAAGTTATGGTAATAGCCTACTGCGAGTTGATCTGCAATTTGCGGGTTCACATTATTTGAACTTGGAACCCATATGTCTGTTGGGCTAGAAGATGTTGAGTTTGATACTTGGTGTAAGTATTGGAAGTTACGGTTGTACGCCAATTTAATTGAATTGTACTCCGTCAGGACATAACTGGCTGAAAAGCGTGGTTCAAGACCTTGATGGAATTTAATTGTTTTCCATTTATCGAACTCAGTTGTTGTCGAAACACCGTTTTCGTCAAATTCATACATGTTACCATCGCCAATAAGGTTAAATCCAGAGTATCGCAATCCGTACATTAGATTGATGCGGGTTCCAATTTTATGAGTGTTTTGAACGTAAGCTCCCATTTCAACAGCGTATCTTGAATCGAGAATAACTTCATTGAAGGATTCATTCCCTCCGGTTAAAGCTCCGGGCTTAAAAGTATGATGAATTCCATTTACCCCGAATTTCATCGTGTTGTTTTTGTTCGCGTAATAGGTGAAGTCTTGTTTAACATTCCAATCTTGTATCGAAGATTTAACACCGAATGAATCGTCTTCACCTTCTGGACCTATATTAAATGCATAATCGAAGTTACTGTATATGAGCGAAGTGTTTGAGAATAGTTTTTTACTGACAATGTGATTCCATCTTAATGTTCCAGTTGCATTCCCCCAGTTGAAACCGAAATCATCTCCAAAACCAAAGTTGTCTCTCCCGAAATAACCAGAAAGGAAAACCCTGTCCTTGTCTCCAAATTTGTAATTGGCTTTCATGTTGAGATCATAGAAGTACAGTGATGTATTTTGAATTTGTTCGTCTTTTGAAAGTTTTAGAAATAAGTCAACATAACTTCTTCTTCCTGAGATAATGAACGATCCTTTATTTTTTACAATCGGACCTTCAACAGTCAGCCTCGAAGAAATCATACCAATGCCACCTGATGCTGCAAACTTCTTTTTGTTTCCATCTTTCATTTTAACATCCATAACAGAAGATGCTCTCCCACCATATTCAGCAGGGATTCCAGCCTTGTATAGGGCAACGTCTTTAATTGCATCAGAATTGAATACCGAGAAGAAACCTAGAAGGTGAGAAGCGTTGTAAACAGGTGCCTCATCTAAAAGAATAAGGTTTTGATCTGCTCCACCACCACGAACAAAGAATCCTGCGTTACCTTCACCAGCCCCTTTTATACCGGGAGTTAACTGAAGTGTTTTCATGATATCCTTTTCTCCAAACAGAACAGGTATTGTTTCAATATCCTTAGGCGTCAATTTCGTCACGTTCATTTCAGGAGATGTAATGTTTTCGTTTTCCTTTTCAGCTCTTACATGAACATCGCCAAGTTGTAGAACACTGCTAGGAACATTTAATTCTAAATGAAGAATGATGTCTTTATCTAACACAATTTTAACTTCCTTTTGGTCAAATCCCGTTGAACGAAAAATAAGTGTGTATGATCCTTTTTCAAGTGTGAGTGAGAAGAATCCATATGAATTCGTTTTAGCTCCGACATTCGTGAGTTCTTTAACTTGAACAGTGGCACCGTATAGATCCTCTCCATTCGTTGAGTCTTTAACTGATCCGCTAATCGTATATTTTTGAGCAAAAAGTGATGAGCTTGAGAGAGTAATTAAAAGTATTAGGCAATATTTCATTACTGAGTTTTAGTATTGTTCAACAAAATTATCTCACTGAAAACAATATGTGAGCATAATGTTATGAATGGCAAAGATACGTGATTAATTGACCTTTAAAAAAGGCGAGAGATTTAAAAAATGTTAAACATTATCAGCTGCAACGTGGTATGTAGGATCTTCCATCACGTTAACTTCAACAATTTTATCTGCATTTTTCAAAAGCTTTTGACAATCTGGACTTAGGTGACGTAAATGTATTTTTTTACCTGCTTTAAGATAACGCTCTGTCAATGAGTTTAGTGCTTCAATTGCCGACATGTCCACAACTTTACTTTCAGAAAAGTCAATAATCACATCTTCAGGGTCATCCTGCACGTCAAATTTATCATTGAATGTAGCAATTGAGCCAAAAAACAAAGGACCATATATTTCGTAGTGCT
>JABSPC010000730.1 GCA_013215515.1 Crocinitomicaceae bacterium | reverse complement strand
TGACCTCGATCTATTTCTGATTCTAAATGCTGCATATCTTATCTTTTAATACTAAGTAAGATAGTTGATATTTAGACTGTTGAAACTTGTACGCTGAATGGTTTTCAACAAAATAGCCGTGAGTTTTTGCGCAGTCTGACGTATGGGGCTACGCACAGTGCGGATTTATACCCTATTTTGTTTTCTCGAAGGTAAAAACAATCGCTCTGCATCCCTTTGTAGTAAAGGGAATATGTTTTTTTAGTGCTGAATAAAGTGCTGAATAAAAAAATAATACTCAATGTGCTTCAACTACACTCAATCACCGTCATTTAAGATCAAATTTAACGTTTAATCGAACCAATTTCATCTTTCGGTTACTTCTTTTGGATCATTTTTTAATTCTCTAGTCGATCCTCAACAATAGTATTTTGTACCCAACTGAAGCTTAGTTGCGTAAAGAACATTTCAAAGACCGTTTGATTCATTAAATTTGAACATCCGTACATAAAGAATGTATACCCTATGGTGCAATACTTACCGAAAAGCACTATAGCGTATATTTAATTGTTATATACAAGCATATTATACACAATTGTCCCAAATGACAAAAACAGAACTAACAAATAAACTCGACCAATTAGACGTAAAATATTGTTTTAACGAACAAGAATACTCTAACGACAAATTAAAATTCATTATTGTTGGCGATAATCCGGGGAAAACTGAATACGAAACGAATAGGTTTTTTATTGGTAAGTCAGGTCAAGTTCTCAGAAATCACTTCAGTAAAAAAAATCTTGTATCTGATTTTGATATAGAATGTATGATAAGAAATAAAACTTTTATTCATACAATAGCAACCAATGATCTAGAAGCAACAAGAATTAGTATTGGAACAAATATTTTTGATGAAATTATAGAAAATTGCGTTAATGAAATTGCTGAAATATCGAATAAATACAATTTACCCATTCTAATTTTCGGTAAGAGTAAAATAGGACCGAATCTGCTTTTTGATAAGTTTTGGCAATTAATTAATCAAAAAGCAATACCCTCGAATATACTTGTTTTTAGTCATCCCGCCTATTCAAGATTTGAGCAGGAATGGAATCGATTCTCAAACATCTTGTCTTACTCTTCAAGCTTAGATTTATTAAAGCAAATTGGAGAAAAAAATTCAGGATTAATAAACAATAAATAGCTGAATTCAATTCACAAACGCAATTTCTGAGTTAAACAATAAATTCTGCATCATAAAAATAGGGTTTTCAAACTCAAATCTCTTTCTGGGTCTGTTGTTGATCTTTTCCTGTACATTTCTAATGTATTGCTCATCAATGTTTAAAATGTCTGAACTTTTCGGTATGTACTGTCTAATGAGCCCGTTTAGGTTTTCATTAGCACCTCTTTCCCAAGGGCTATAAGGATTAGCAAAAAAGAAGTCACAATACTCATCAGCAATATCTTGATGCTTGGCAAACTCCTTTCCATTGTCAGCTGTAATTGATTTTATGTAGGGTCTAATTTGATCCAACATGTCAGCTAGTTTGTTTTTGACGATTTCAGCATCCCTAGATGGAACCTTCTTCATCCATAGCATACCAGAGGATAAATCGTTTAGTGTTATGATTGCTCCTTTATGATTTTTGCCAACAATGGTGTCTACTTCTAGATGCCCAAAACAAGTACGTTCTAACGCTTCTTTCGGTCGTTGTTCTATACCAACTCTTCCCTTAATAGTCCCTCTACTATCTTTATTACTTCCTCTTTTGCGGTATTTACGTCCTTTTCGCCTAAGATGTGTGTAGAGATCACCTTTCTGCTTTTTATCCGTCCATATAAGTTGGTAAATGGACTCATGAGAAATACATATGTTTTCCTTCTTTTTTAAGGTCCCTGCTATTTGTTCAGGGCTATAATCGTCTTTGAGTAGAGCTATAACTTTCTGTCTAAGAGGCTGGGTAAATTTAACCTTCTTGGGCTTTTTAATCAATCTTGACTCATATTTACGCTGAGCTAGAAGGGCTCTGTAAGAACCATTTCTATTATCTGAGTTACGTCCAAGTTCACGGCTAATCGTTGAGGCATTAACCGATAACAGCCTAGCTATCTCTGACTGTTTCTTCCCACAAGACAACAACTTTTCAATTGTATATCTTTGTTCATAAGTAAGATGCGACATTACAACTTTATTTTTGGCGATTTAACGGGGTAATATAGCTGATTTACTAATCAATGAGGGAGGCAGTTGGTTGCCTCCTTCTTGTTTTTGATTATCAACACTCCGCTAAATCTAAAAGTTGCATTTGTTACTTGAATTCAAGATCTATACAATCTTAAGCACTAATTTATTTTAGTTTTTTCCCCATTTAATTTTGCTCCAAACCCTTTCATGAAAGAAATACAGCACCATTTTTGTTATCAACTCTATAGATCCAATGGAAAAAGCTAATGTTAATTCTCTAGT
>JABSPC010000073.1 GCA_013215515.1 Crocinitomicaceae bacterium | reverse complement strand
TTTGTTAATTCCAGTTTCGCGGTGTTCAAATCCATCCAAACGCCAAGGTGTCCATTCTGCGGAACTTTCCTTGTGGTCAACAAAACGTTGACCTTGAAACTCTCGATTCGGTCTAAACTCCTTTGTAGGAAGTTCCGATTTCAATCACTTCTAAATTATCCGATGCTTGCAGAACACAATGTCTTATCTCGGGCGGTTGTGTAGCGCAACCTCCAGCGTTCAAAATAAAGGGTTCGCCTTGATCTTCATAAACCAATTTCACTCAACCTTTGTAACAGTAAATAAGTTGAAACCCAATGGTATGGAAATGCACCATGTCGGGAACAGGACCTCCAGTTGGAATTCGAATGTGAGAAGCCATTATTCCTCCGCCCAATCTATCTGGAACCAAATCTCGGTACATCATTCCTGCTCTACCTATTACCCAAGGCTCTTGATCTTTGAGTTGTCGGACTTCGAATTTATGCTTGGTTTCAGGATTTGGCACTTGATAAGACAATGTCGATATTTTGTACGTGCATTTATTAGGGGCGATGTAGCTTATTTCAGAACCAAACTGCTCAGGTCGATCAGTGATAATATTGACTACACTTGCAGTTGCACTTGATGTTTTGTATAGAGTGTTCAGGTAAAGAAAAAAATGCGTCATAACTTATTAAGTATCCTCTCTTTTGGTAGGTCATCTATTCAACTTTCAATATTGATAAGTAAGAAAGGGCGATTAACAGTAGAGTCCAGTTATGACTACGATTCACGATTCGGATGTGCTTTTTTGACTCGGGAAAACAAAAGAAAATAATTACACCATTAGTCGAAGAATTGACATCTCAATTGAAACGACCAAGAAGGAACTAGCGGATTAATTCGTTCTATAATACACGATGCTGTTGATTACTATTGAGACTCTACCCTCAAAACCTTTCGTTGGTCCTTGATTAAGAGGTAGAACATTTCCAGTCTTGTTGAACTGAATTACTGTGGCTTCTTTGTCAATTTTTACGTCTCCAAATTCCATATGGAAGGTTTGATATGCTGGAGTTAATTGAGTTCTGTTGTATTCAATATTCGATAAGTCCTTCTCGAAAGTAATTCTGTGAACAGCAGAATCCTTCAACTGTGTATTGTAGAATGTTTCAGATTCCCATTTCCCAACAAAAGCTTCGATGTATTTGATCAACGACTTATTGATTTTTGGTAGTTTATCAAAAGACTCCCATCGGTACCAATGACGTTGAGCATTGGTCAAGAAATTCCCTGTCTCAAAGAAAGCGAGCAAGTGAGCTTTGAAAAAATCCAATTCTAAATACATTTCGCCATGATTCAAATGGGTGTACATTAAATCGTCGTAATCCTGTTCGTAGTCAATGTTGCCCCAATTGTATTTGCCTTTAGCAATTGTTTCTTCTTTAAAATGGCGCATAATTCCAGTGGCCTTACTTTCAACGATGATTCCGATATTGACATTTTGCGTATCAATAGTCGGGTAGGGCATTTCGCTCAAGTCTTTTGGTAGTTGACCGAACATCCATTTTGCGATGCGTGGAATGTTTTCTACGATGATTATTGGCGCTCTTTCCTGCATTGGACTTCTGTCGTATACTATAGAACCAATGTTTTGAATTCCGTTCTTATTTATGAAGGTGTTAATCGTCCAAGATCCGAGTATATATGCGAAGATATGCAGGGTTTTATATTCTGCAAGCTTTTGATCTTTGTGAAAATACGTGAATTTAGAATACGTCGCATCAAATGATTCTTTATCAATGTAGTCGGGAATGAATAAGTCGTATCCCGGCGCATTAAATGCTTCTATTTGGGCTTTCCGTTGCTTTTTTCCATCACCTAAACCCGGAAGGATAAGGAGGGCTTCTTTTTTAGACCGATCAATGCTTGGGTCTGCAATTTCAATTACTTCTAATTTACTTTTTCCCTTTTGTGCGAAGGATGCATGCACATTCAGGAGTACAAATAGTACTATAAAAGTGCTTTTCAAGTTAGAGATCATTGACATCGATTATTTCCCCATTAAGTACATTCCACCAACGAGCATAACCATTCCGCCCAAGTTAACTGGTTTAATTGGCGTTCCAAAGGCCAGCATTGCAATCAACGCTCCCCAGATAAAAGTGGTCGCATAAACGGGGTATAAGACGGAAAGAGATCCACCTTTCTTAAATGCAGCAACGAAAAGAACCATTACTGCGATATAGCAAACTACACCCGCTAAGAGTCTTGGGTTGGCCAAGTAGCTTTTGACAGAACCGCCAGCGAGATCGGCTCCAGTTTTATAAAGATATTGTCCAAGAGCACCTAACAC
>JABSPC010000729.1 GCA_013215515.1 Crocinitomicaceae bacterium | reverse complement strand
TTTTCTTCTAATTCTAATTCGTCTTCTGTCTCTATTATAACCTTTGGATCAATACCAAACAACTTTAATTGATCTAACATTGCATTTAAGTCGTCTTCCTCTACTCCAAAGATCCGTACTTCGGTCCCTTTCCATGTCTTGAAAATTTCGCGTCTGTAATTACATCTCAACATCCAATCCATGAAATCTCCTGGGATTATCGAATCCTTAAAGGCAAATCCTATTATCTCTTGCTTCGTATCTGCCAATTGACCAATAGGCAAATAAACCGTGTCGACATCAGCTCTGAAATTCCAAATTCTAGGAAGGTGATCAGCGTTTTTATAAATCACCGATTTCACATGTTTGTCTTTCACATCGTAGTAGAAGCTACCTTCAGCGTTGTATCTATTCAATACGTCTCTTGGGAACTTGTCAAACGTCTTCTTGGTAACGATTTGAACTCTATGCTCCCACATCTCCATTGGTGCTAAAATTTGCGTCACGTTGTTCGTTACGCTATCCATTCGAACCACGTCAGAAGGAGTAACGACTTTATCAACTGGTTTTTCTTTGATCATTTCTGACTGAAGAATTGACTTCCCATTTTCATTCAATAAACGTCCTGCGTTACCAATTGAGATTCGCTCTCCGTTATAATAAGCAGTTATAAAAGCTCCACCTACTCCACTTTCACGAGCATACTGTTGTCTTGGGTAGGCATCTTCAACTGAATCGAACTTACCACTTGAATATCGGATTAAACCATTCGATAAACGAATTGTGATGATGTCTGGCATGAAGTGAACATCCTTACTTCCAACAGGTCTGTTGAATACACCAACTTGAACTGTGAAGAACAAGCCTATCATATTCTCAATTGGATCAGCTTCTGCCGCTCCTGGTGCCTGATTGTAAGTTAATTCTGGAACTTCTTGAACTTCATTGGAAATTGGTATCCCAAGCTTTTCAGCAGTTTTAATAGCAACCTCCATCATTATTTCATTCGTTCCCTTCGGCACACAAGTTCCAGCTTGTTCACGTCTTCTTGCTTCTCCAAATGAAATACGTTCTCCATCGCAATAGGCAACAACGAAGGCATCGCTATATCCTAAACTTCGGATATCTCGTCTCGCTTGCACAACAGAGTCACTGTTATTAAAGAAACCAGCCATATATCGCGTTACATTCGTTCCGGCGATAAGCTCACCAGATACAGGATTGAACTCCTTGAATACCGAAGATTTAATTGGTTTTGAAAATGCGCCGACCTGAACTCTATATACCAACCCTGTAGGATTCTCAATTCCAACTGGAATTTCAATCGAACCATTATTTGCGCTGGTACCATCAGGATCAATTGCAAGTCCTGTTGTTGGAAGATTGAATAATGCAGTTGCAATTACGGCGGTTTTCACTGGTGTAATCCCTCTTGCTACTAAATTTTGCATTTTCATTACTTCTTCTGGGTTTGCAGGTAATGCTTGTTCAGCCGTGTATTTTTTCTGAGTCAAGTCAAGTTCCAATTGAGTTCGTTCTTCTTCTAGCTCTTTAATTTTATCTGCTTTCTTATCTATGTCGCCTTGATCGGCTTCTTCAATAATCATTCGTTGAATGGCAGCTCGCTCGATTTCTAATTCTCGATCTAAGATACGCATTTCAATTTCAACTTTCAGTGCTGCAACAGCTAAAGGCTGATATTCTTCATATTCCTCAGAGCCAGATATTTTTCGTTCTTCATTAAACGTAATTGGTTGTTCCATCGCCTCCTTACTAATTACAGCTGGAGTTCCAGAATCCTCTTCCAATTTTTTATAAATCGTTTCCAACCGTGATTCAAGCAATTCTTTTTCGGCAACAAGACTTACACGCTTCGTTTCAAGTTGTGGAATGTCTTTCTTCTTAGCCGTTTTAATTTGCTCATCCAAGTCGGCTATTTCTCTAGTTAACTCACCGATAGTAATCGTAAACCTTCTTTTCTTCGTTTTAAGTTCTTGAGGCGACGAAAGCGAAATGCCTTTATCTTCTTCAATAGCATTGATCTGCTCCTCAACGATAACCTCTTGAACTCCTCTGTTCAAATCATCACGTTTTCTCTTCGCTTCTTTCAATAAATAGTTTCTTTCAGCTTCTGAATCTGCATCATCAGCCTTACTAACCATTTCTTCGATTTCCTTGTCTTCTTTCTCGTAATGTTCTTTAACCTTAGATACTACAGGTGTTTCTGGTCCTAAAGAAGTTACTTCTTCAATCAACTTTTCACCATGCCCCTGATTTTTGATAATCTGTTCCTTCACCAATTCGTTCTCACGTTCTTCTTGTCGTGTTTGGACTCCTTCGAGTTCTTTCGTTAATTTATTTCTTTCGCTTTGAGGCATCTCCTCTTCCAAGAGCGTTGTGATAGCCGTTTCCTTTTCTCCCAAGTCTCCCAATTCAGGATCTTCTGGAGTTACTCCTAGTGTTGAAGTTATGACATTCGTTTCCAATTCACCAATAGAAACCATAGCTCTGCGGCGTTTCTTGACAACTGTCTCTTTCTCCTCTTTTAACCAAATCAGTTCTTCTTCCAATTCAGGCGTCGATTCTTTTTCAATTTCCTCTTCGACTTCTCCGATTCGAGTGTCAATCGCTTCTTCGTATTTCTCAAGAACCTCCACTTGCTGCTCCAGCTCACCTTTCTTCGTGTACTCGGTCGTTACGGCTTTAGTATTTTCTCCCAATAAAGTTTCTCTTAATTCTTCGACAAACTCCTCTTTTCTTTCAGGAGTTGTATCAACCAAGGAAACTTCCGAACCAGTGTCTTCTTCACGCTTATTACTATCTTCTAATAGATTACGGAAAGAACTCAACTCTAAATCAACGCTTACAGAATACTTACGCAATTGCGATTTTTCTCTTTCCTCAATTTCTTTTCTCAATTCTTTTTGAAGCTCATTTTCACGTTCAATCACTTCTTGAGGATTACCGGCTTCTTGAATTTCTTCGAAGTACGACGGATCAGCATCCTTGATCATGTCTTCTTTATCCTTAGTCGTCAAGCTTTCAAGGCCTTCAGCTCTGATCTCATCAATAATTGATTCTTGTTCAATTATCAGTTGCTCAACGGTCACAAGTCGTGTAATAGCTTCTTCATTTTCAGGATTCTTACCGATCTCTTTCTCTAGATCACCTTTTTCTTTCACTAATCGTTCGAGAAGTCCAACTTCAACTGTTGCAATTCTCAACTTTTTCTTAAATGGTGATTCACCAGATGCTTCTATTTCTTCTTTCGCACCTAAGTATTTAGGATCAATATCTTTAATAACATCTTCTTTAGCTTGACTTCTACTTGCAATCGGAGTAGGGTCTTCTCCTTGTTTTAAATCCTCAATTGTTTTCTCTATCTCCTCAATTGATGTTTTCGTATCCGCTTCAACTTCCACAAGCGTTTGTAGAATACCTTTAGACTCCTCATCCTCTGGATTATTTTCAACCTTCTTCTCAAGGTCTTTTATTTTCGATTGAACATCTTTCAGTAATTCTTCCTCTTGTCCTTTAATGGCAATCTCCTTCTCCAATGTAGATGTATTTGGATCCTCTTCAATCTCCTTAACATTTGTTGCAAAGCTTGGTGCAACATCTACAATAACTTCTTCCTTAGTTGGTCCAGTTGACACAACCGGAGTAGTCTCTTGTTGTAATGTTTCAATCGTTTTCGCTCTCTCTTCAATTGAAGTTTGAGTAGCCGTTTCAACTTCCAGAAGCGTTTCTAAAATCCCTTTAGACTCTTCATCTTCTGGATTCTTTTTAACCTTCTTCTCAATATCTTTAATTTTCGCTTTAACTTCTTTCAATAATTCCTCCTCTTGCCCTTTAATGGCAATTTCTTTGTCCAATGGAGACGTATTTGGATCTTCTTCAATCTCCTTAACATTTGATGCAAAAGTTGGTGCAACATCTTCAATAACCTCTTCCCTTGTTGGCCCAGTTGAAGCAACAATAGTTGGGAGTTCATCAATTTTAGTTTTTGTTTGAGTAATGTCTTCCTGAACCTGAATTAATATTTCCTCCAAAATTGGTTTGCGTCCGTTCGTATTAGGATCGGTAGGGTCTTCAGCCAATTTTTTTTCTACCTCCTCGATCTCAGCCTTAACTTTAGCTTCAAACTCCTCTTGTGCATTAAGCGTTTCTGTCAGCTTTTCTTCTTCAGTTAAACCTCCATTACCTTCGATCGCCTTAATTCCCTCTTCGTAATTAGGAGCGATTTCTTGAATGACATCTCCCGGAGAAAGTGCAACGTTTGGAGTTGTTTCCTTAATTCCTTCGGCTTTTGTTTCTAAGCCTTTCGTCTCTTCTTCTAGCTCCTCGCCTATTTCAATTAACTTTTCTCTTTCCTCTTCTAAGTCAGGGTTGGGTCCACCTTGAAGTTCCTTTTCAATTTCGACAACACGCTGTTGAATCTCTTTCTGTGTTCCTATATTGTTGTCAATTAAACGATACGTTTGTTCCAACTCGGTTAAGGTAGGATCAGCTAGGATACGTTCCTCTTCTGATTCGTTATCACCTTTAATTTTTTCGACATGATCAACTATTGGTGCTCCTCCCGTCAATTCAGGGTGCTCTTCTTCCAATTGTTCAATCTCAGTTTCAAAGTCAGTTGGTGGAGCTTGAGAAATAACCTCAACCTCAGCTTGAGCCTCATCCATTTTATTTGGATCAACCGTTGGTGTAACTTCCGTAGCCATTGCGTTTTGGAAACTTGCAAGCTGCTTTTCGGTCGTGTTCAGTTCGATCTCTAAATTCTGAATTTTCTTTTTCGTTTTTTTAATTCCACCTCGAACAAGTCCCAATTCAACTTGTTTCGTCGTAATTTCTGATTCTATTTTTTCAAGATCCTTTTTCCTAGCTCCAGGCTTTCTTAATTCAAGCGTTCTTATCGCTGCTTCAATTTGCTGCTCGGTTCCTTCATATTCCTTTTGAGTTTGCCTCAAGTCTTTGATATCATCTCTAATCTTAATACTCTTATCAACAAATTCACCTATCATGCCATTAGGCGATCCAGATTTAACTTGGGTTAAAATGCCTTGATTGGCAACTAACAATTCAAGTGCGCCTTCTTCATCACCTTCTTCTACCAGTTTATTGAATTCTTCTTCAACTTGAGCCATTTTAGGTCCATCATCGACAGCACCTCCTCCAAGATTCGTTTCTATTTTAGTCCCTAATTCTTTAAGTCCCTTAATATCACCGATTAGAAGCTCTTTTTCAGTCTGTTTTTGCTTCGCCTCTTTAAGTAAATTGTATTTCAGGAAAGGGTCGTCCGTTTCATGCGCTTTGGTCGTAAGTTCTTTTTCAATTCCATCCAGATCTACTATCCGCTTTGATTTCATTAAAATCTCTTCGCCTAAATTCGCTTCAATTCGTTTGGCAGTATTTCCATTTTGAGTAGCCTCTAATTTTAATGTTTCTAATTGAATTCCAACTTCACGAAGCGACATCCCTTTGAACCCAAGATCAGCAAGAATTTTCTCTTTCTTCTGATCAGTTTCAATTTCGTCAAGATTAAAATTATCGATGTTTACATTCAGTTCTGCTTTCTTTCGAATCACTTGAGCGATCAATGCTTCGCCTCCTTCTACTCTTTCATCGAAGAGATTTTCAATTTCAATAACTTCCTCACCGTTTTCATTTAGCCTATGAACTATTCTTTGCTTCAATGGTCTAAACTCATCTAAGAAAGGCAGTGTAACCGTGAATTTATATTCTTGGTCACTATCATCCAACGTAATTATGTAATCGTATTTACCACCTTGAGGAAACACATATGAATATTTCCCTTTTTGATTTGTCTTGATTGCGCCGAGATCATTTCCATTTGAATGCGTCAAAAGTGTGACGTGCATATTATTCTGTCCAGGGTCTATCTCAGATTCGAATTCACCCATTACGATAATTTCTTGAATTGGGACTCTTACAACTTTTACTTTATAAACATGAAGTTTACCCGCTTCACTTTGACGCGCCGAAGCGAAATAGGCATTCTCAAAAAGAGAATCAACAACATAAAATAGATCATCGTCCGGAGAGCTAATCGCGAAATCAACGTTCTCAGGCGATTTAAATCTTCCATCGCCATGATTTAACCGTGACATGAAAACATCATAACCTCCCATTGAATTGTGCCCAGTAGAACTAAAATATAAGAAGTTTCCACTTGGGTGCATGTATGGAAAGTCCTCGTCTTCATTCGTATTGACATGACCAGGAAGCAATTGAGCTTGCCCCCACTTCCCATTGGGAAGTCTCCGACAAATGTAAATATCCTTTCCAGTTGCCAAATCCTCACCATAACTCGAATAGTAAATTGTTTTGGCATTTGGTGGATAGTGTACAATTGGCGAATGCCCCATCTTCTTATCCAATTTCGATTGGAATTGATCACTCACGAGAATGGATCCACCAATGGTTTTAGAATCTGAATAAATATCGAAAAATCTTTCTTTGTCAATTTCTTGTTTCTCAGCAACAATAATATCTGTAAACGTTGTGAGTAATTTCTTTCCATTGTTACACATTGCCATGCCACGAACGGCATCATAGCGATCATCGGCTTTAGCAGAATATTTTTTCTGATATACCTGATACTGCTTTCTGGCTTCCTCAAATTGATAATCAAGATGCAGCGCTCTACCTCTGAAAAAGTAGGCCCTGGGGTCAATATCTGCATCCGTAATACTGTAATTCAGGTATTTTAATGCGTCCTTTTTCTTGTTTGAATTATACAGTAAACATGCGCCATACCTATAGTTTAGTTCACAGCTACGCGGTTCTAATGATAAAATTCGTAGATATAAAGAGGTAGCCTCAACATATTGTTCCTTTTCGAACAATGCGTTGGCTTTGTCTTTCATTTCCTCCTGACTATCCTGAGCATAAGATAATACAGTGATTAAGAGGAATACAAAAACACTCGCGATATGTTTTAAGACCTTCAATTCAACTGATGAGTAAGTTACCTAAATCAGTGGTTATAAGTACGCTTAATTCTTAAAAAGGTTCATTTTGTTCTCCTCACCTTTTAGAAGTCGACCGATGTTCTTTTTGTGTGAAAAAATGACCGCGGCTGATAGCAACAAGCTAAATGACAACAACCACACGGAATCTACTTTAAAGTAAAAGGCCAGAAGTGCTGGGAAACAGCACGCTGCGGACATTGCACCTAGAGATACAAATTTAGAGCTTATAAAAACAATTAAAAAGACAATTATGCAAATTCCTGCTGCCGGGGGATGAATCCCAATGATAACGCCCAATGACGTTGCTACACCCTTGCCACCCTTGAATCCAGCAAACAATGGTAAAACATGTCCCATTACCGCTAAAAGAGCTGCCACCAATTGTACGTGTATAAGTTCGTTGGACCCCCAATTTCCGACGTCAAATAGGAAGGGTATAAAAACAGCCGAAAAGCCTTTAAGAATGTCGATTAGAAGAACAACCACACCCGGTTTCTTACCCAATACCCTAAATGTATTGGTGGCTCCAGCATTATGACTTCCATGTTCTCGAACATCAATGCCATATTTCGCTTTTCCAATCCAAACTGCAGTGGGAATAGAGCCTAATAAATAGGCTGCTAATCCAAATACTATAAAATCGATCATTTTTCTTCAAACAAGTCAAATAAGTTCTGACGAATCACTGAACTACTTGTCACTTGGTATTTAAAGTTCTTACTCTTTCTTTTTTCATCTTTCATTTCACCCAACGCTTCGGCAAATTCAGGATCGCCAGTTTTAATCAACATTAAACCGTCCTTCTTAGACATTTCATAAAAGAACATATAATCCATTCCACCGGGGATATCAATCAGCATTGAAAATTTATCGTTAGCTCCACCAGAATAAATCTGTTGATAGAAAGCTCGGAAAGGTACATGTTTCATCACAGGTTTACCATAAATATTTACAAGAACTGCTGACTGAACATTAGTTATTAATCCTGTCTGCTGCGCTTCAGTTTTAATTGAACTCAATCGAATACCCGTTATCGTAAATGCCGCATCACTCAGACTTCCTGGTACTTTCTTAATTGATGAGGGCTCAATTGTATACTTCGATTTAAAGTCATCAGCAGTTTTCAGATCATCCCAATGAAGTATTGCTTGATAAAGTGTTGTAGACTTGAAATCCATTGGTTTTAACCCTTCTAAATCGTTAATTCTCCCAGCGACATCTTGAAGCAAACCTTTATCAATCTTCATTTTGTATTTAGCCGTAATGCTCATCGAAGTTTCTCCTGTGTTTTGATCGTAATTAACAATTCCAACAGCATCAACTTCTACCTCACCGTAATCCATTCCGAGATCAATATCACCATCACCGTTCATAGAACAGCTCTCTGTGTGAAGCGCTATAAAATTTCCTTTCGCTTTTCTGTTGATCAACTTTTCTTTTGATCCGATCTGAAACTCCTTTGCCGCATCATTGAATTGCAGAAAGCCATTTGCAGTCATAACAATAGGATCGTTGGGCGAAACAAGCGAAGACAAGAATGTTGGGTAAAGCCCAAGGCTATCCGTCACAGGAGAATCTCGCCAAACAATACCGGCGGAAATTGCACCACCTTCAAGATCTTTCATATTTTCCTCAACAGGAATTTGAATATTCTTAGGGTCAATTTGAGAAGAGAATGACATCCAATTTCTATCGAACTTATCGCATTCATGATTAATTCTAGTTGCTCCATCGAAGAATATTAATTGATTCGACGCGTGGACGGCTACCTTTCCATAATAATCGAATTGAGGGCTTAATTTAAAGTTTTCTTCAATCTTAATTTTACCGGAACCTCGCGTTTGAAACGAACTGTCTGGTTCAATATCATTCATTTCAATGTAGAAGACGTTACTGTCCAAATCAAAGTAGGAATAGACACCTTTCGCCTTGTACTTTCTTCTTGCTAAAATTTGAACTTCAGCCTCTTCGAATTTATGGAATTGAGTCACGTAATTCGCTACTACTCTGGAATGAACCAGTTTATCAATCTTCGCTTTTTTCCTAATATTGATTTTCATACTATCAGGATAAATTCTTGCATCGGCGATATCAATATATTCAACTTCATCGCAATAGATTGTTTTCTGCTTAATGTTGAACTTTGCTTTTGGCGCTCTAAATTGAAGTGAATCTTGTTTCGGGTGTGTTGAATAAAAGTTTGGACCTTTTAAATCAACCCCAGCGTCAATTGCTAAATCTTTATCGTCTTCGCGCTCCATTTCGATTTCGTAATCATCCATGAACCATGTAAACTTATCCATTCTACACATATACTGATTCACTGGGAAGAACACTTCAGACTCTCCTTCATTGGAGTTAAAAACACCTGTTCGATCCCTGAACGAAACGTGAGAACTAACATTGCTTGTATTAAAAGCCAGTGGGTCTTCACCTTCGGCGTAATCAATATCATCATTTTTCAAACTAAAACTAGCAGTATCTGAATCAATATCCCACCGCTTATAACTGAAACTGTCAGAGATCAATGTTGCTCTTTCAAACGACATTAATCCTTTTCCAGTCATTCCATTTGGACGGATTTGTAATGTCCCTCGCAGCCTTGCCTCTCCGTTAAAGAACTCTAATTCATTTTTAGGCATTGAGCTCGCTTTCAAGATGTTCTTATTCGGCACGTAAGTTATGTACGCTTCATCCGACTTTACCGGCGGAAACTGAACCCCTGTCTCACTAGGTCGATTTACAAATTCCACAACACCAACAGTTGAATCTGGCAAGAAACTAAGTAAACTCTTGGATATAGACGTCGAGTTGATAAAGTTAATTGTACCAGCTCCTTGCAGTCCATTGTTAGAAAGCAATATTCTGTTTTCAAACTTGGCATCCGTTCCGTAAAATCTGTGCCCGCCTTCTGGCGCTTGTGTTAAAAACCCAAACGAATAATCGGGCATTATCTTTATGTCCTCCCTAATTACTGGGAAAATACCCGCAGATGTTAACTCTCCATTAAATCTCAATGATGTATCAATAAAAGTATTCAGTCGGTACAAGCTAAATGTATCTAGCGTATAGTAAAATCTTGTGCTATCATAAACTCCTCTAAATATATCTTTTGAATTGTAAAATACTTTTGATTTGGAAGTGGATCTCAATTGAGGATATATATCAAGATTTCCATTCTTCCCTGATTTATTCGTCGGCTCATCAATCAATACTTCGCCTGAAATACCTGAAATACTGCTTACCATCTTAACTAATCCTGGACCGTCTTCCTTCTTTCTAGGACTTACTCTAAAGACGGATTCATTCGTTTCAAACAGTTTGACTTTGAAATCCTCATATTCAAAACTACCTGCAACTACATCCATCTCCAGCTTTCCTGCGTAAAACCATCCCGAGAAATTAAAATCACGATTCTTTCGTACCAAAACCTCATTCCCCGATGGAATAATAAGAACATGTTTCCCTTTGGAAATATCAATAACATCAACAGCGTCAATATTCAAATTCAAGGTTACCAAATCAAAGGAAGCGAATTGCTTCATTAATTTCCTTTTGTTATTCATCTCATCATAAATCAAATCTAGGTAATGTAAGTCTGGAGTTGAATCAATATAATTTTGAGGATATTTACTAAGAATTGCTGGTTTTTCCTTTTCTCTTAAATCTGAAACAAAGGCAATATTATCATAATCGGCAGTTCCAGCTTTCGCTTCAACGAACGTTGTCAATTTATCGTTTATAGACACTCGTTTTAGCTCTGAATCATATGTAATGAAACCCATATTCGATAATTGAATCAAAAGAGATTTCGCCTGACTAATTTCCATACCAAGTGCAGAGGCCGCCT
>JABSPC010000728.1 GCA_013215515.1 Crocinitomicaceae bacterium | reverse complement strand
TTTTCTAGAACCAATTTCTTATTTGAATAATCGAGAAATGCTGTAGGCTCATCCAATGTTATAATTGCAGTTTCTTGCGTTAACGCTTTTGCAATCGATACCAATTGTTTTTCACCATCACTTAATTGAGAAGTAAATCGATCTTTCAAGTAAGTTATTCCGAGTGTTTCAAGGGCCTTTTCGATAGCTTCAATATCTTCACTTCTTCTCTTGCCAAAGAAATTCGTGTGTGGGTTTCTTCCCAAACCAACAAACTCAGATACGCGTAAGAAATCGACGACAGGAAAATGCGAACTAACAAAGGAAATAATCTTAGGGATTTCTTCAATTGAAATGGATGATACTTCTTTGTCAATGAGCTTTATATTTCCTTTAATACTCGTGATTTGGCCTGTTAACGTTTTTAAAAATGTCGATTTCCCAGAGCCATTTCTACCAATTAAAATATGCACACCATTGCTCAAGTTGAGGTCATCCACACTTAAAATAGATTCAGAATATCCGATATGTAATCCTTGTGTTTTTATCATTTGAGTCTATGTAGAACTAAGAAAATTACAAATGGTGCCCCTATTATTGACGTCAATGCATTAATTGGCATTATGAAATGTGGCTCTATAATTTGAATAGCGATGTCGCAAAGTAAAATGAACATAGCACCAATAAGAACACTCGCTATTATTAGAATCGTGTGATTTTGGGTTTTAAAGAGAATTCGGACAAGGTTTGGTACTGCAAGACCGACGAATGCAATTGGTCCACAAAAAGCCGTTACAACGCCTGTAATGATGGCCGTAATTAAAATGATGACCAAACGTACCCTTTTGATATTCGTTCCGAGTAATTTAGCTTCTCTATCGCCTAAGACCAATGCGTTTAGTGGTTTTACAACGAGGAAGGCTCCGAGTAAGCTTGCGGCGAAACAGGCTAGAATAATAGGAAGTTGATTAAGCTCTACTTTCTGCAAAGATCCCAATGCCCACATCGTAAATATTTTCAATTCTTGAGCGTTACTTGCAGTTTGAGCAAGAGAAACAAGAGCGGATGTAAAACTACCCAGCATTAATCCAATTAGGAGAAGGGAGATTTGCAAGCGTACAACGGTCGAAAAGAAAAGTATGATAAGACCGAAGAGGAAGGCGCCGATCAAGGAATTTGTAACTATTCCTAGGTCCGATGTAAAGAATGGGATTCCTGTCATTATTGTCAACGCGACGAATAAACTGGCTCCTGAGTTGATTCCTAAGACATATGGGCCAGCCAATGGATTGTTAAATAGTGTTTGCATTAATAACCCAGCTATTGAAAGTCCAGCACCAGCGATTATCGCCATCGTCATTCTTGGGATTCGAAGTTCTCTACAAATTATATGATCTGGATTTTTTATGTCAAAACTGAATACGGAATCAAAGTAGTCACCAATTGAAATATCAATTAGACCAACGAACAAATGGACAACCGCAATTATCGGCAAGCTTATCAGCAGGGCTAGTAATAGAGCGTTTTGTCTTTTTGAAATATTCACTACTTGATTTGACTATAGAAATTAAGATGATTTATGGATCTTTCCTCAGGATGAAACAAGTGAATCATATCCGAAAGGACCAAGTCAGGTCGAGAAGCGCTTTGTTCCCAAAACTTCTTCATTCCATTTGAATAACAATAGATATTGTTCCTAAATGCACCTAAGAACTTCGAATGGGGATTCGTTTTTAGAATCGTTGATTTGTCTCTGTAGCCAGGATTGAGCCAGATGTCTGTTTTTAAATTGTCCTTAAGTATTTGCCCAATCGAGAGCGTCAGGCTGATCGTTCCACTGGTGTTTTTGTATCGATAATTTCCGCCACTATCTTTAATTAGCTTTGCGAAATAATTCCCTCCAGATGGAGTGTACCATGTATCACCAATCAAATTCCCGCAAAGAACAGTAGGCCCCGTTGAATAGGATCTTCCCAATTTTTTCAGATCGTTGTAGTTTTTTTCAACCTTGTCGAAAAATTCATTAGCCTCTTTCATTTTACCCGTGATAGCGCCTACAACCTTAATCCATTCCGCTTTAGCCAATGGGTTGTTTTCTCTCCAATCATAAATCGGCATTACTTGAATTCCAAATTTTTTCAGCTTCTCCTGATTTGGAAACTGCTCATCAACGATATCATAGAATATTATGTTGGCCTTACTAGCGACCAGTTTTTCAACTGAATTTTGAGCTGTTCCACCATATTCTTTAATTCTTTTCGATTTAAATTTACTTCGGATTTTTTTATCATAAACATGGTCATAGTCCGAAACTCCAACCAATAAATCTTGTGAATTTAGAATTGCCAACATACCGTTTAAAGTTGCTGTAAGGCTAATGATATTTTTGTTCTCAGCAGGGTAAATCTCGTAAGTCTGAGAAATTTTCTTCGTTCCCGGTTCCAACAATTCGAGCAAGTAACCGTCTTTGATTTTTTTCAATTTGAAATTCTCGGCGTATTTAATCTCGATTTTCTCAGGGTCGTTAAATACTGCACGTTTCTTATCTTCTTTTGCGGAACAACTTACGACTACTATTGCAATAAGGGTTAGAAACAAAATTTTCATCATTCGGCAAAGTTAATGATGGAAACACGAATTCATAATTTATAATTACGAATTCACAACTCTCTAAAGTCAAACCTTCACAGCAATAACCAATACATCGTCTATTTGTTCTAGATCTCCCTTCCAATCTAGAAAGGCCTTTTCGATCAAACCTTTTTGTTCTTCTAAGGGGAGGTGTGTTATTGATAAAAGCAGCTCTCGAACTCGCTTTGACATAAATTTCTTTCCTGCGGGTCCTCCAAATTGGTCAACGATTCCATCAGTAAAAGTATAGATGATATCGCCCTTTTTAAGCTTGATTTCGTGCGTTGTATAACCTTCATGGTCTTTTGAAATTGTATTGCCAATAGCTTTTCGATTTCCTTTATACTGAATTAGCTCCCCTTTTCTGATAATGGTGACGCCGTTTTTGGCTCCAGCAAAATAAAGAACCATTTTATCTAAATCCAAAGCACAAAGTACAACGTCCATTCCGTCTCGAATTTCTTCTTCGCTATATTCCGAGTTTAGTGTTTCATTGATTTCTTTGTTCACAAAGTCTAAGGCTTCACCTGGGGAATTAACGTCCGGATGAGACTTTCCAAGCTTTAATAAGTTGCTACAAACGATACTCACAAAAGCCCCAGGGACTCCATGTCCTGTACAATCGGCAGTGGCGTAAACTATGAGTCGAGTACCATTCTCATTGGATATGTGTACATCTTCTACCCAATAAAAATCCCCGCTGACAATGTCTTTAGGCTTAAACACTACAAAAGAATCGGGGAGAAGAGCCTTTATTTTTTGCTCGTGTGGAAGAATGGCATTTTGAATTCGCTCAGCATATGTAATACTCGCAATGAAGTCCTCATTCTTTTCCTTTAGCTGAACTTTTTGGTGTTCAATTTCCTTTGTACGTTGATCAACTTCTTGTTCAAGTTTAACATTGGTTTCTTCAAGCTGAACCAATAATTGTTTCTGAGCAGCTTCCTTTTCATCCTGAAGAGACTTGTATTTACCAGCCATTAATATGGAAAGACAAATGATTTCTATCATTGATCCGGCCTTCAATGAATTTTGAGTTAGATCGGGGAAATCGATAATACTGAAGTTACCGAGGATGAAGATTACCGCACCACCAAATAGGGATATGATTCCAATTAGGAACAATAGACTTGTGCCTTTTTGCTCTTTTCGTGTTTTTATTCCTGCATAAATAAGGAAAACCAAAGAGAGTAAACTAAAACCATTGATTAGAGGGTAAGAGATTTCGTATATCGGTCCAGGAATCAAAGATTCAAACGTTGCGACTAGAACTAATATTGAGAATATGTGAGTTGTCTTTTTAAGTTTGCCTTCTAGATTCAAATAGCGCTTTGCATAGGTCAGCGCGAGTAATACGGTCAGCCCAGCAACAAAGAGCACGGAATGCTGTGTGAGATATCCGCCTGACGTAAAAACATACTTGTGCATATATCCGTCTAAAGCAAATTGAAGCAATCCTGAAAAGACTACATATAATGTGTAAATCAAATAAAGTCGGTCCTTGATTAATAGGAAAAACGTGAGGTAGATTATAATGACGAAAAGAAATACACCGTAAAATATTCCCTCTCTGAATTGAGACTTTATTTCAGATTCGTGGTATTTTTCTGGCGTTGAGAATTCCATCTGCAGACTGATTATTTCACCATCGCTTTTCAGCTTTAACACATATTGGATTTCTTCGTTAGGCCCTGCATAGATCGGGAAATCACAATTATTTGATTTAATAGTCTTTTTATGAAATGGGATCGCATCACCTGAATAATATACAAGCCTGTTTTTTGAGCTGACAATATGGAGCTCGGCCATGTTTGTTATCGGTCGAGCAGTCCTAAGAAAGAGTTTAGATCTTCTTGGAGTAGTACTCTTTAGGCTGAAGTGAATGAAATAGGTCTTTGTTGTAAAATCTAAGTTTTCAATCGAGTTATTTAGCCTTCTTGAATTGAATTCAGATTTATGATTTAGAAAGTAGTCTACCGATACATCTTCGTCTGATTCATAAATTGTGAATTGATCTGCTATCGAATGGTTTAGTTTTCCGCTCTTGCCATTGAAAATAATGAGGTCTTGCCCAAATAATTGAAGAGAAGTGCAAAGCAGAAAAAGAAGAAGTAACGTTGATCTCATTTTCAATATTGTACCTCTAAAGTAGAAAATTAAAAGCAAAAAAAATCCCTCTAGGCTGAACCGAGAGGGATTTCAAAATTAGTTAAGCGATTACTCACCAACAACTTCAAATTTGAATGTTGCTTTCACGTCTTTGTGAAGGTTAGCAGATGCTTCAAATGTTCCAACCTCACGGATTGGCTCATCTTTAATTTTTAATGATTTTCTGTCGATATCAATTCCTTCAGCTCTAAGAGCTTCAGACAATTGAAGAGTGTTAACAGAACCAAAGATTTTTCCTTTCTCACCAGCCTTAGTAATAATTTTTACTGAAGTTGCTTGGATTTTCTTACCAAGCGCTTCTGCTTCAGCAAGTACTTTAGAATCTTTGTGTGATTTTTGTTTCATTATCTCAGCATGCGCTTTCTTTGCAGAAGCTGTTGCTAAAATTGCATATCCTTGTGGGATTAAGAAGTTACGTCCATATCCGTTTTTAACAGATACTAGTTCGTTCGTATATCCAAGGTTGTCTACGTTTTTCTTTAAAATTACTTCCATTTCAAATAAATTTCTTGTTATACAAATTACTATCTCAACATATCGCCAACGTAAGGCATTACCGCAATGTGACGAGCACGTTTGATAGCCTTGTTAACTCTAGTTTGATACTTTTGTGAAGTTCCTGTTAATCGACGTGGCAAAATCTTACCTTGCTCGTTCACCAGTTTCAATAAGAAACCAGCGTCTTTATAATCGATAAATCTAATACCACTCTTCTGGAATCGGCAGTATTTTTCTTTTTTGATCTCAATGTTAATTGGAGTCAAATATCTTACATCGTTTTGAGCCATTTTTTCTCTTTTTAAATGTTAATGATTAAGCTTCCGCTTCTACAGTTTTCTTAGCGCCCATTTTTGCTCTACGCTTATCAGCATAAGCTAAATGATCTTTGTCCATACGAACAGTAAGGAAACGCATAACACGTTCATCACGTTTGAATATAACTTCAAGTTCGTTAATTGCTGAGCCTGGTGCTTCAAATTCTGTTAGGAAGTAAAATCCAGTAGATTTTTTCTGAATAGGGTACGCTAATTTGCGCAATCCCCAACTTTCAGAATGCTTTACCTTTCCACCTAATGAGCCAACTTCGCTCTCGAATTTCTGCACTGCTTCCTTTGCCTGTTCTTCAGACAAAACGGGAGTTAAAATGAAAACAGTTTCGTAAGAATTCATAAAATTGTGTTTTGTTATTAGTACTAATTATTCCCTGCCTTTTTATAAACAGAGCTTTCCTTCGCTATAGCTGGCTTACAGACATGTTTCAATCCACTAGCTAGCGAAAGCGAGGTGCAAAGATATGAAAAAATCGTTTGAAAGGTAGGTGAGGAGCGAAAATATTGAAGGTTTTGATAGGGATTATTTCATTCGAGAATTTTTCCGCGAATTATTCATTTTAGAAATGGGATTCTTCTAATTAATTATTACCTGAAACTGGCTAATGATTTCATCGTTTTTTACGATTACTTGATAATTTACAGCCGATATATTACTCACGTCAATGGTTAGAGTATTTGTTCCTTCATTAGTCGCGAAATTAAGAAAACCTATTGTGCGACCTGTCATATCGGTAATACGCACAGCCGTAACTCCTTTGCCTTTGCAGCTAATTATAATATTTGTTACCTCGGTTGCTGGATTTGAAATGCAAGAACAATTTAAAGCAATAAATTTTGAAATTATTTTTATTAGGGCACATGAAAAATTTGTTTTGAAAGCTTTTAAGGCATCTGCTGCAGATTATCTCTATCAAAGCCCGTAAATATTATAGAATTATAGAATGCATTAAATAAAGCGGTAGAGAAAAATAGATATCGTCTTTGATGACCGTGAATGATGCGGATTTTGGAAAGCTGGCCATGAGTCATTCAAAAGGTGTTAAATATTCAAATTATGACGATGTAATTTGGTGTCAGGCAAAAGCCAATTATTCAACCTTATATTACACTGACAAAACTAAATTGGTTGTATCTAAATCCTTAAAAAATATGGAGTTGATTTTACCAGAAAAACATTTCATACGAATTCATCAATCTCATATAGTGAATATCGGACATGTGAATCGATTTATTAGAAATGGCAGACTAGCTACCGTTGAGCTCATAAATGGAGCTAATTTGGCAGTATCAAGGAATCGAAAAAAATACGTTACGGATTTACTAAGTAAATCCGCGAGTTGAATTTTCTCAAAAGGCACTAATCATTACTAAATGGCCCATCTATTTAGAAAAAGAATTAATTTTGATTTTCTATTATGAGATATAAATTACCAATTGTCCTGCTTCTGTTTATCGGGTTTTAAGGGCACTGATCCCGAAACAGATATTCAGAAAGTTTTCAAATATTTTTGGATTAAATAATCAGTTACTGAAAATAACTATTCCTTGATATGGAATTCAGAATCTAACTCGAATGGGGGAGTTGTAGTTTTTCATGAGAGAGTAAAAAGGGTAGCGTCAGATGAGCAATTTATCATGGTTAAATTTGAACCAAGAGTCAACTATAAAGACTATACCGCGATTCACGGAATCGTGGACATACGTAAATAAAATGGGAAGAAAAATGATTTTCAAGTCTATAAGTTCGATAATGACGAAGATTATCTACTGAAAAGGCAAGAGTTTAAGATGGATCCTGAAATGATTTCCCCATAGCTATTGAAGCTCAATCCTCTATCAACTTAAAATAAAACTGGTATTGAACCATATCTTGATTATCGAGGAGTTTCATTTCCGCGATGTAGTAGGGAACCGTAAGAGTATCGCCAAAATTAAGTGTTGTCTGTTTGAAATTCGAGTTGCTCACTTTAATGCTATAGCTACCTCCATCGTTTAGAAATACTCTGTCCAGTTCCCAAAATTGATTCTCCGGCACAACCAAAAAAACCTCCTGCATAGGCGGACTTGTAAAGTGTAGAATCTTGACAATAACTAATAAGTGAATTCGAGATAAAAATAGCGAGTATGAAAAATGAGCGAGTCAAACTACGGGATAACGTTAAATTCAATAGCTGTATAAGAGAAAATAGCATTTATCTGATTATAGCCATAGGCTTTGATTTGGTACGTCCCTTCACCCATAGGGGGAGATAAGGTCTTAAATCATCGGTTCCTGACCATCCTATGAGTTTATCTATGTATACCATTTTTTGTTAGTACCTCTTGAATTACTAGCTGAATTCCATCATGAGTTAAAAAGGATTGAATGCTATCAGATTTATTAACCAAATAAACCGGGAATTTATCGACTATATTATACGATGGAATGAAAATGGGAGGAGGATGGGTTATTCCAGCACTATCTATTGTATGGAAATAATACTCCATTGGCTTTTTCTCCCAAAACTTGCCATTAAATGTGTGCTTTGTGTCAACGAATAGTTTCAAATTACTTGAACCTGAGTATTTAATGGAGTCTGAGATTCGAACAAATCGAGGTATTCTTTCCGTTTTGGCAAAATTTAATGTGTCCAAAGAGGTGGTTATGAGTGGGAAAGTTGCCGATTCCAATTGTCCTGAAGTATCAATTAGTTGAGAAACACTGAAAGTGTCAATGAGCACAGGTGGATCAAATGATTCAAAGATGGTTCAATTTCAACTTCTGGTGGACTGTCACTACAACTGACGGCAATTAGCAGCAAAATAATTCCAAAAATGAAAACACTAGGGAGTGTTCTCTTTAATCTAAGAAGAATTATAGAATGATTCTAATACCGCGATTGAAAAACTGAATTTCTTCTGAATCTAAAATGGATTTTTACTCTTTTATAATTTTAATCCCATTACTTTCCTCACCCTCTACTATAAAGTAATACATTCCGGCTTCAAGGTACGAGATGTCAATTTGCATTTCTAGTTGGCTGATTGAGCCTTTGAAGACACTTCTTCCATGCGTATCATTAATGGAAAAATTGAACCCCATTAGGTTTTTAGCGGCTTGAAATAGTATCGAATTGGAAGCTGGGTTCGGGTATATTAATATCAGAGTCTCTGAATTCAATATGTCAATACCTACTGAATTCATTATCGTTATTGAATCAATTACTTGGCATCCATTTAGGTCCGTTATTGTAATTGTAAAGACACCATCACAAAGGTCAGTTATAGTATCATTAGTAGTTAAACCGGGGTCGTTCCATTGATAATTGTAGTTCGGTATGCCACCTGTTACCAGAATAGTTGCACCTCCTGTACACAAGCCAGTTGAGTCATGCCAAACATCAGTAATGCTTAAGGCTAGTTGATAAGGTTCACTGACTAGAATGCCATTTTCGACAAATTCACATCCAGCGGAATCTGTAACGATTAAATCATAAGTCCCCGCGTGTAAGCCATTGTTAACTGATCCGAATGATCCATTTGACCAAGAGTATAGGTATGGATTGAACCCTCCATTGGAAGTGGCCGAGATTACACCGCTGCTATCTCCAAAGCAGGAAAGGTCAACAACAGTGTAATTTGATATCAAGGTGTCAGGTGCATTTATGATTACGGAATCATTATAGATACATCCTCTATCATCCAAAAGGTGATAATAGTAGACTCCAGTATTCAGACTATCAATGTATGGAATTGTGCCACCAGTACTCCACGATACCAAAGTATTCAAAGAATCATGCAAATGGAGTTCAATGAAACTAGAAGCATAAGGATCCGTTGTGCACATGATATCTGAGTATGTCATGCTATCCATTACAGGATACGTTTCTGGAACCAAAACGGAGTCTACAACTATGCAACCATCCATATGGGTAATAGTAACAACATTCCATCCTGCGACGAGGTTTGAAGCGGTTTTTGTACTATCTCCTGAGACCCAATCAAAAATACACGTACTAAACATGCAAGGGCATCCACTACTATTTAGAATCGCTTGTGCGTTGGAATCACCTGGACAATTCGGAGCCATAATTCCACCAAATGATATTGTATATGGATCGTACATGGTGTATGCTAATGTTGTATAGCATCCTGTGGAATCAGTTACGATTATGTCATATGACCCTACATCTAATCCGCCAATGGAATCAGTTATTTCACCAGTATTCCACAAATATGTGAAAGGAGCTACTCCACCAAACGGTGTTACTTTGACCGCTCCATCTGCAAATTGATTGCATGTGATGTTTTGAATGACGGAGCTCACAGAAAATGATCCGCAATTTGATCCTTCATAATTATAATGTCCATCCCAATTGGTTCCCATGTAGCTTCCCCAAGCAATACCTACTCCTGGTTCAGTGTTAGTTCCTTCAACACATTTCACATAAAAACCATTTGCTCCCATCGGGTTTATACTATCTGCTCTATAGGCAAATACGAAGTCCAAAAATCCATTTCCATCAATGTCTTCAATTAGTGGTGTTGAAGCTAAATTAACTCCAGCTTCTTCTAGATAAAAGGGGCTGATAATGTCATTTTGGAAATCGATAGTCATGAGTTGATGTGAAATAAACGATCCATTGTGATTATTAATTGACATCAATATTTCATCTCTACCATTTAAATCTAAATCGACAGCAGATGAAGAACCATAGTGCATGCTTCCAATACTATCCTTGAATTCAATATTTCCCGTTGCTCCATCTATCATTATTTGATAAAAATCGGTGAAACTTGGAGCTGTTCCTTTAAAGAGAACATTAAATACATCTGGTGTATTGTCACCAATAAAATTTCCAATTGTTGGCGCTGAACTTGATTCAGTCCCTGGGGTTTGAACTTCCCACATCAAATTATTGTTAGAGCCATCAAAACAGCGCAGGGTGCCATTATATGCTTGGTTTATGATATCCATAATTCCGTCCCCATTCATGTCAGCGATACTCGAGGGAGCAATAAATCCAAGGTTTTGATCCTGAACAAGCATTACTGAATTACTAATATCATTATTCATAAGTTCACTTAGAGGAACTCTCCAAAGTGCACCACCTTCGTTCTCTCCACCTGAACCATAGATAATATGCAACGTTGCCCCGTACTGAACAACAACAGCGGAGCAGTATGTTTCTTCACCATCTGGCATGGTATCTTTGGCAAGTACAGCTCCGGTCATTGCGTCAAGAACTATTAACATTCCAGGTTCTCTCAGTGTGTCCCATGCGGGAGCAGAATGATTCCCGCCATTGGCTACTAATAAGTCAGGAATACCATCCGAATTTTGATCGGGAACAAATTGCGCGGTATAGAAATTGAACCATCCACTATCCATAGCTACGGGTGGAGAGTATGGAAAGAACTCCCAAATCTGATTTCCAGTGCTTCCATCAATAGCATAAAATTCAGCGTAACGTCCTCCAATAAAGATGTCGTCAATATTATCACCTGTAATGTCCATTAATTGGGCACTTCCGAATATTTCTTCTTCTACAGGGAAATTCCATAAAACTGATCCATCCAAACCATTTATAGCATTGATTCCATTGTTTTCAGGTGAGCCATCAAGACCTCCTCCAATTACAATATCTAGAACGTTGTCACCATTCAAGTCAGTACATCTTGGTGATGAGAATGTTGTAGACGTATCAATGAATGCAGACCATTTCAGATTCTGAGAGTAACATTGGATTGAA
Organism: Crocinitomicaceae bacterium; assembly: GCA_013215515.1. Lineage (GTDB taxonomy): Bacteria > Bacteroidota > Bacteroidia > Flavobacteriales_D > Crocinitomicaceae > UBA4466. The sequence goes on along the minus strand of JABSPC010000728.1, from coordinate 1,956 downwards.
TAAGCAATTGAAACTAAAAGGCAGAGAATTGATTTATTGAAGCCCATCATATTGGAGTTGATTTTAAATCATAAAGTTAGCTGATATTTAATAACATCATAAATTATGCATAAACTCTTCCGAAAATTCAACTATTGATCGCAGTCAAAAGCTCATCCGAAAAAGGAACTGACTTAGATGAGAATATTGCTTGTAATTCACCTTCTTCATTGACCAAATATTTTTGAAAATTCCATTTTATGCGAGAGTTTGTTGTCCCGTTTTTATTTTTCGATGTTAGCCAATCATAAATAGGGTGTTGCTCAGATCCTTTAACTTTTATTTTCTCTGTTATCGGAAAGGTCACTCCATAATTTACACTGCAGAAGTTTTGAATTTCAGAAGCGTTTCCTTTTTCTTGATATCCAAATTGATTGCAGGGAAGCCCAATTATCTCTAATTTGTCACTGTTCTCTTCATAGAGCTTTTGAAGATCTGCATATTGGTTCGTGAAGCCACACTTAGAAGCTACATTTACGAATAGTATTTTTTTTCCTTTGAATTTAGAAAGCGAGATTTCATTCCCGTCCAACAATTTAATAGTGTTGTCATGGAGATTTTCTATAGGCTTTTGAGGCGTATCAATAATTGGAATTTTAGTAAATATGTCAAAAATACCCATTTGTTTTTTTAGATTTAATTCGATGAATGTAAACTTAAATAGAATCCAATTAACAAGTACAGCAAAGATTAACCAAAACCAAGGTTATTGTTATCAACGCAGGTAACGCTTGAACAAAAAATATTTTTTTGTCAGCAGTTATTGTCCCATATATTCCTGCAATCGCAACACAGGATAAAAGAAGAGGGAAGTATTGGTATTCCATTCCGTATTCTGAATAAAAAAGGTCCAAATCAATCCAGCGGCTAAAAAAACCATTGTAAAGTCCCTGATTATCTGCGAGTTCCTTTTGTTTGTCCAAACAGTTCTTTAGGAAAGGTTTTAAACACTTTTCTTCCTCTTGTTTCCCATGAAAACATTTCAAACCACATAATGTACAGGTGGATAAAGGCTACTAATCCAATTAATATTTTAATTGCTACTTCCAAGGGATAATTTTAAGAGTTAGGTGATCCGTTTCTAATTAAGTCTACAGAGATTATTAAAGGTTCAACTATTAAAATTAATAAAATGGTTAAATACATTTCAAGTAATTTCGTCCATGCTTTAAATTCACTCGTCTAAATGTTTCCGCCCCCTAAATAGTCGGACAAGATTATACTTAAAAAACTGTAATTTTTATGACAATGAAAAGAAAGAAATTCACCAAAGAAGAAAAAATAAGCATCCTCAAAGAGGCTGGCACCAATGGTCGTATTTGTAAAATTGATTATCTGTGGAGCGCATCCGTTCGTCACCGATGGATTAAATGTTGTAACTGGGCCTTCGATTATAATTATTGGTAAAATTGTTGCTGTGGCCTGATTATAACTGTTCGAGGCTGTTAAAGTTATCGTGTATGTTCCTACAGTGGTATAGGAATATACTGGCGGGATTGAATCTGTTGTTGTAATCACTGTTCCATCTCCAAAGTCCCAAACGAAGGTAGTTGCATTAACAGATAAGTTCGTCAACGTAGTCATCGCGTGCGGTGTACAACCGCTGTACTCCGTTAAATTTACGGTCAAGGCTCGTAAACGAATTTTTCAAATACTACAGTAAGATTTGCAACTGTTTGACATCCATTTGCATTCGTGGCGGTCATTGTTACGCTAAAGGTTCCGTATGTTGTATAATCATGTGTGAAATTCGCCAAAGATCCTGTATTGAAAACGGGAATGCCGTCTCCAAAATCCCATTCGTAAGATGTCGCGTTTGTTGTTGAATTTGAAAACGTTACCGTTTCAGAAGTCGTGTTATCCCCAGGAAACAAGCAATAAACAAGATCGCCATCACCATGATCTCCCGAGACACTT
>JABSPC010000727.1 GCA_013215515.1 Crocinitomicaceae bacterium | reverse complement strand
GAATCGTATGTCAATTTTATCAATTCAAACCCTAATAGTCCACTTCGAATACTTGCTGAAGAAAGCGTATTCGAAATTTCTACAAGTTCCAATACGGCAGCTTCCTTTAATAACTTCATAGTCACTTATCCGAAAAATCGATTTGTCGATACGGCTTGGGTGCAATTGTATCAATTTGAACTGTCCAATTTCTCTACTGAAATGATGAAGAAGTTCTTGCTAACAGATATTCCTTTTAAGAGTAGAATTCGAAGAGACATAGCATTGTTTGATTCAATTGCTCTGCCATATTCATTGAATTCTAAGTATGGGTTCATGAATGAAGATGGAGAAGTTATGATTGAAAGTCGATATGACTTTACTGGATTTTTTCAGGAGGGATTGGCAATTGTGGCTTTGAATAACAAGTATGGATTTATTAATAAACATGGTGATCTTCAGATTCCATGCATTTACGAATCAGTTAATGATTTTAACGATGGACTAGCTATTGTTGAACGTAAAGGGAAAATGGGAATGATTGATCGCAATGGTCGTTTACTATTTGAATGCATTTATGAGGACCTAGGCGTCTTTTCAGAAGGGATGGCATATGCTAGCCTCAATGAAAAGTATGGCTATTACGACGTGAGGGGTAAAGAAGTTATTCCTCATTTATTTGATGATGCCTATGACTTCCATGATGGATTAGCGAATGTTGAAAACGAAGGAAAGCAAGCTATAATTAATCAAGGTGGAGCGTATGAAATTCCATTGGCTTACTCAGAAATCAAATTGTACTATGATACATTATACACTTTTGAGGAAGATGGCTTTTACGGAATTATGAACCGTGAAGCTCAAATGTTTGTCGAGCCAATTTATACCGCTATCAGTTCTGTTCATAATGGATTGGCCGTAGCATCGATTCAAGGCCGCGTAGTTTATCTTGACACATTAGGAACGATGGTAATTGACAATGGATACCAACTCTTTCCAAATTATCTTCTCAAAGGAGAATTTGTTGATGGTGTTTCAATAACATCGAAAAAAGGCAAGTACGGGAGAATCAATCTTAAAGATGAGGTTGTTACTGATTTTAAGTTTGAAAACATGGGATTGGGAATAGAGCATTTTCCCGCACAGAAAGACGGTTTATGGGGTGTTTACAACTCAAAGGGAGGTACATTGGTTGATCCTTTGTATGGATCGCTTATAGCGGTTGATAACGGTAACTATATCGCTTCTAGAAATGATACGGTGGGAGTTATAGATTCAGAGGGCAATACAATTGTTCCATTTTCGTTTAGCGAAGTGGAATCGATGGGGAGCGATTTGTTCATGGTTAAGCACAATATGAAAGTCGGAATTTATAAAAATGAGAAGTTGATTGTTCGTGTACAATATGACCAAATAGGTGTATTTGATAAGGATTTCTTATTTTTAAGTAAAGCGGGACGATTATTGTACTACAATACTTCGACTGGAATGCTCATTAAATTGACTGATTAAAAAGAAAATGTTAGAAGCACTTGATAGATATAAATATGGATTACTCACGGTTTTAGCTGTGTTTTTAATTCTTTTTATTTGGACTCAAATGGACAAGATTAGGTTTGAATTCGAAATTGTTCCATTTACCAAGACAGGAAGAATTGAAACCAAGGAGGAGATTAAATTAACGCCTGACAATATCCATTTGTCGGATAAGTATGCTCAAGACGTTCTTAATATGGCGGACAATGTAAGTGATGGAAGAAAGACTTCAACGGATGATTATTACGAAAATCAAACGCCAGAACAAGCAGCTAAAAGTATCGCGGATTTAGAGAATGAAATGAAACGTGATGCAGGGGGAGCAAAAGAACGGGCTAGATTGGAAGGTCTAATCGCAGATCGAAAAGCGCATCAGCAAGCATTGCTTGATAAGATAAAGAACAACCCGAAACTAGTTCCAAATAAAGGAGGAGCTAAAAAGTACGCCGGACAGACAATGGTGAGTTTCGATCTTGGTGGTCGCGATGCATATCAGAACAACAAGTGGTTTGTTAGAAACCCTGGATATAAATGCGACAATTCATCAAGGGTAACGGTTATCGTAGATATTATAGTGGGGAATGACGGTTACGTGACTTCCGCCGTTTACAATAGTGCTAAAAGCTCCGGAGCTTCAAGCTGCGAAATCAACAGTGCATTGACATATGCAAAGAAATCCAGGTTTATGTACAAGGCATCTGGTGGAAATCAGTCAGGTTGGATCAGTTATATTTTCATGCCGAAATAACATTGATGAATAAGATTCAAGGATCCTATACTTCAATTGCAAGTCAACTCCCACTGGGTAAGAGCGACATTCTCTTCATTGCATCAGACATTAAACAAATTGCCCTCAACTGTCGATCTAAAGGCGAGAGCTTTGATGTTAACGCATTCATTGAATCATTTCAGGAAGTTCTATCAGAAGGTACATTAATCATTCCGTCTTACACGGATTACCTTAAAAATGGTGAAACCTTCGATCACTCAAAATCTAAACCTTCTACTGGAGCGTTATCTAATAAAGTTCTAAGGCGTAAAGAATTTATTCGATCTACAGATCCATTGCATTCAGTTCTAGCTTGGGGCAAGCATGCCGAAG
>JABSPC010000726.1 GCA_013215515.1 Crocinitomicaceae bacterium | reverse complement strand
TGAAGGTAGCGCTGACTGTTATCCACGATTTGCTCCAACCATGGAATGGGATACGGCTGCGGGACAGGCAATATGCAATCACGCGGGGTATTCCGTGATGGATTGGGAAACGAAGGAAGAAATGAAATACAATAGAGAACAATTACTCAACAATTGGTTTTTGGTGAAATAACACTATTCTAATCAGAACTTAACGTCAATATAAGGAGCCTTGATAAAGAAGAAAAAAATAGTAATCATTTTCATTTTTCTAGCAGTGCTAGTTGGTTTTGACACCTTTCAACATACCAAAATCGGAGTAAACACGAAGGCTTTGGCTCTGGTTTTCGGAACACTTGGATATGGACTATTTGCCTTCTACTTCAGAAGATTCCCGAAAATTCTTCGCTTTTTTGGAATTACTCTTCTCTTGTTGATGCTTCAATCCATCCAATCCACTTACTACATTCACAAACAACCAGTCAATCTCTCGTTTCTGGCCAATGCGTCAATATTTAATTCAGGGCTAGCATTCTTCGTTTACTACCTCATTCTTAAATACAAAATAACACTAGCCGAAATCAAACAGTTCTTGTTAAGAACAGCTTGGGTTTTAGTTTTGGCAATGATTATTGTGCACTTTCTTCAAATTAATATTTTGGTAGATGATACAATTCCAGGAGACTTCCAATTATCGATGCTTAGAAAGGGGTTTGTCACAATGGCCGGAATTATTTATCTAACAGACTTTTTTAAGACCAACAAATCCAAATACATTGCGTTTAGTCTCTTATTTATAGCAACTGATCACCTTGCAGAGTTTCAGAGGGGTGCAATCTTTCTCTACCTTTTGAGCATTTTAATTCTACTTTTTCATTACAGAAGAAATTCGTCCTTCTACAAACTTACACTGGCCATAACGTTATCTATTCCGCTTATTTTAATCGCTTCAATAACTACAGATTTTGGCAGTATTGTATCTCAAAAGATCTCCGACGCATTCGAATTACTTGAAAGCGACAGAGACAGTTATTCAGAATCATCGATTGAGATTCGTGTTATACAATCTGAATACGCTATTTCTCAAATACGCATACATCCAGTAACAGGCATTGGACAAATTCACCATTCATTAAAGGAAAAGTATACGGGTTTAAGTTACTTCTATCAAAATGATATTGGGCTTATAGGTATAATCTTGACTTTCGGGATTTTCGGCATTCTTATTATGATTCGGCAATTTGGTTATCTCATTCATCAATTTCGGCGGGGTCAATTCAAGACAATTCCAAATATCATCGAATACAAAACTTACCTATTTGTAATCATGATCCAATCCATTATGTCCGGCGCATCACTATTTAGACCCGGTGAATTTATGATCGTCCTCGTTTTTATCTCTCTAGGTATACAAGCCTTCAATGCTGAAAAGGACTTAGAACCACTTAACTCAACACCCGCCTGAAGATGTCGAACAAACTCGTTGTCATATTAAGCAATTACAATCGTTCAAAGGACTCAACTCCTGACATAAAACCGCTCCTCTTTTTCATCGTAATGCCCTTTATTTTTTTCAGGAATCTCAGTGATAAATTCTTTAGCTATACCTATATTGATTCCATTAATTGAAGTTGTAAACTACAAATAAAACAAATGAACATGACGGCTAAAATTGTATGTGAATTAGTAACGATACTTGTAAATTATGACTCGCTCAAAGATACAGTCGCTTGTGTTGAGAGCATTCATGAAAATGAAACCAATCCGCCGTTTATCATTATCGTGGATAATTCAAACCCTAGACAAGCGGAATTGAGTAAAATCAGTGAAAATTTCCCGAATGTATACTTGATTCATACCGATGAAAACTTAGGTTTTACCAAAGCCAATAACAGAGGTGTCCAATGGGCGCAGGCTCACTTGGATTTTGAATACTTACTCTTCCTTAATAATGATACGCTCATTGCTAAAAATGCGCTATCAAAGATGATTGATTCATTTGCGATTGATCCAGACATCGGTATAGTCACATCTAAAATCATGTATGCGGATCACCCGCATCTCGTCTGGTATGGAGGTGCTGATTTTAATTCTTTTAAGGGATGGCCCAAAATTGTTGACATCGATAAAGAAGCAACAGAAGAAGGAGCAAATCGATCCCGCTTCGTTTCGTTCGCGTCTGGATGTGTCATGCTTTTCTCCAAAGCCTCTATTGATCAAGTAAACGGTTTCAACGAAAACTATTTCATTTATGCAGAGGATCTGGACCTAAGCCTAAGAACTATAAAAGCTGGGCGGAAAATCTATTACAATGCGGACAGTGTAATATTTCATAAAGTTCATGGCAGCCTGAAAAAAGATGGTAGTGATAACAAAGCAAGAAACTTACATCCAAAAAACCCAAGCTTGCCATTCTTCTTCTATCATATGAAAGTAAATCAATACGCCACAATGCGCGAGCACTTGAGTGTTGGAAAGTTCATATTGTTCAATTTTTATTTTTGGACACGCTACAACTATTTTGTGATGAAGTGTTTATTTCACGGAAGGTTCTCAATCATAGGTCTATCATTGAAAACTAAATGGGCAATTCTTTCAGTGTTATTCCGAGGGAAAACACGTAATGCAGGTGTCTTAAATGTCTAACGAACCTAATCAACGAGGATAATGACTGTACAAAAAAATAGCTCAGAGAAATTCCTCATC
>JABSPC010000725.1 GCA_013215515.1 Crocinitomicaceae bacterium | reverse complement strand
CGTCTGAAGTTGGTGAAGGCGGAGATGGTGGAGATGGTGGAGATGGTGGAGATGGTGGTGACGGTGGTTCTGGAGCTAATGGTATTTCACAAGACATCCGTGTGGCTTCTGGAGATGCTTTGGCAACTCAAGAAATTATGTTCGACCTAGCAGCAATGCCTGAAATTACAGCTACTTATGCAACTTGTACGAATCAAGATATTACTTTTACAAACGAAGATGTTCCAATGGGCGGTGGTACTACTTCATGGGACTTTAGTGGAAATTCATCACCACAAGCAAGTACTCAAAACCCAACTGTAACAACATTTACTGCCATCGGACAGCATGATGTTATGGAAGGAGTAAATACATACATGGACTTCATTTATATCACTTGTAGTGTTGATGCAACAGTATCTCAAGCGGAAGCGGTGTTGACTGCAGCAGCTACTCCGTTAACATACCAATGGATCGATTGTAATACTGGATCTGCATTAGCAGGAGAAACGAATCAAGTATATACAGCAACAGTGACTGGTGATTACGCCGTGATTGTAACTAATAATGCTTGTACTGATACTTCGGCTTGTTACAATGTTGATTTCTCAGCATTAAATGACTTATCGTTGAGTGAATTCAATGTTTATCCAAATCCAGTTACCGATGTTCTAACAATGGACTTTAATTCATCTGTTAATGGTCAAATTAAAATTTATGACATAACTATGAAATTGATTGATGTATTCGAAGTGTCTGAAACTTCATCTGTAGAATACACGATGAATGTTCCTAGCGGAGTTTACACAATTGAATTTATTAGTGCTGAAACACGAACTATGAGACGAGTAATTAAAAAGTAATTAACTCTCTATACTATTTGGCCTGTCTTTAATTATCGGAGGCAGGCCTTTTTTGGAGTCTAATATTATCTCAAATTGTCTAACATCGATGATCCAATATCTATCTCCAATCTATAACGGTCTCTTTGATTAAACGTTAAAATAGTTTAAATCAACATTCATCATGGAAGGATTCAAGATCTCAAGCGTCCAAGCAGTATAAAAAAAAATTATGAAAACGACCTTCCTATTATTTTGTAGCGTATTTGTATTTGTAGCCTGCAGTTCAAGTTTTGAGAGTTCAGAAATCCATGGCTCAAGTGAAGCTTCTCTTATTGATGATTATTTAAAAGTGGTAAAAACTGATGCTGAGTGGAAAAAACAACTTAGTGCATTGGAGTATAACGTTACTCGAGAAAGAGGAACCGAACGATCATTTACAGGACGTTATTGGGACAATAAGAAAAAAGGAAATTACTTTTGCGTTTGTTGTGACAACGTTCTATTCTCAAGTATTACAAAATTCAAATCGGGTACAGGATGGCCAAGTTTTTACGACGTAGCAGAAAAGAAGCATGTGGGTGTCTCGAAAGACAATTCCAAAGGTATGAGTAGAAACGAAGTTTTTTGTGCTATTTGTGATGCCCATTTGGGCCATGTTTTCAAAGATGGTCCCAAACCAACAGGTTTGAGATATTGTATTAATTCAGCTTCTCTAAACTTTACAGAAGAGTAGTTCAAATATAATTTAGTCAAATAATAAATCCTGTCAGGTCTTGTTCAACCAAGACGTGACAGGATTTATTTATAATATCTAGAAGTATTACTCCTCTTAATTCTTCACCGCTTCGTTTTGAGTAAGCCATGCTTCGTAAGTTGCACGTTGATCAATAGTAAGAATCGAAGTCATTATCGCTTTGTGATCTTTCTTATTTCCATTGATGAATTCCTGTTTCTTTGCATTGTCCAAAGCATCATTTTGATTGATAGCTTCAATTTTGTTCTCAACCTTCAAGTTCAAAAT
>JABSPC010000724.1 GCA_013215515.1 Crocinitomicaceae bacterium | reverse complement strand
GATATTAAAAAAGGCGATTGGCATCTTCTCCACGAGCGACAGCAAAAATTTGGGTTCATGAAACAACACAAATTAAAATACCCTGTTGAGATGATGTCAAAAATACTTGATGTGAGTACAAGTGGATATTTTAACTGGTTAAAGTCTGGTCCATCTGATCGATGGCTATAAAATCGAAAAATCATTGAACTGATCGAATATATTCTCGAAGAGTGTCATCAAAGTTATGGTTCTCCAAGGATGGATTACCTATATTCGTGCCGACTTGTAACCATTGTGCTAAAGCATTAACACTAATTGTGGCAATTACTAATATTAAATAGTTTTTTTCCCGACTCGCTCTGTGTAGCTTCACCTTCACGTTAGATTCTGAGAGTTTAGTTATCTCAACTATTTCTTGGATCGAACATTCATCCATATAGAACAAGCTTATAACTGCGCTTTCTACTTCCGGTAATACGTCGATAGCTTTTTTAACGTATAACTTTTGCTCCTGACTCTTCATCTCTTCCAATTGTGGGAAGGTGTCATCAGTGGCTATTTCGATATGAAAGGTGTCGTCAACGGTATCAAATTTCTTGAGTTTTGTTTTGGCGATCGCAGTTCTAAATGCTATTGTATATAGCCATGTAGAGAACATTGAGTCGCCCTAAAATGAGTTCAAGTTTTTAAATCCTTTTAGGAAAACCGTTTGAGCGGCATCTTCAGCATCTTCATGTTGACGTAGTATTTGGAAGATAACCGTAAAGACCATGTCTTTGTATTTATCTACCAAATGGGTAAAGGACGAAGTTTCCCCGTCCAGTACCTGTTGAATATGTATTTTATCGTCTAAGTCGACCATATTACAATTCGATTAAGCTTCTTTTTCTTTCTTTGCTAAGAAATGATCAACGACCAATCCTGCTCCTGCAAAAAGGAAAATCATAGAAATTGTTGCTGGCTCCGAATCCATCTTTGTTGTGTGTGTGATCAATTGACCGAACAATACACCCAATGCAACTCCAACCGCTAAAAGACCAAGCTTGATTCCAAACCTGCTGAACTTAGTTGTAAAATGGTAGGGTCAACGTCTTTCTCAATCATTGCCAAACGCTCTCTGTTTCGTGTTGTAAGAAAGGTAAATAAAACGCCAAAGATTGTACCGAAGACAATCATAGGAGCTAAAACTTCTGCTAACATAATTTTAAATTTAATGTTTATATAAGCTTAGAGATGTAGAACTATGTTGAGGTTACAAAAAAACAGATACTTTTTACAAAATGCCTGTTTTACTGCTCTTTGCGAGAAATATATTTATTCGAATTCAAAGATCCTTCTTACCGAACCATCGCTATAGACATAAATCAATGGCGTATTTGGTGCGAAAGAAGTTTCTCTACCCATAAGGTCTGTAATCTTAACTAGTTCAACGGACGGGTTGATGAGTTCTCCGATTCCAGCTCCCCCTAGCTCACCATATATCACCGTCACTATAATGTAAGGGTCAATTGGTTGCGCCATTAAAATGTTGTCTACTTGGTGAACAGTTGTTGATCCAGTATAGTCTACCAAAAATGTGTTCAGCCCCATAGGAACATATCCAGCCGGATCTATGTCCCAAGTTAATAGTGTTCCAACCTCACAATTGATGGCCGCGCCAGGATCAACAGAGTTATTCGACATTCCATTTAAAGTAGTTGGGCGCATCACACTCGTTTCTGAAACAGAAAACGTTAAACTCACTTCTATTGATGTTGGTGTTCCTGTATTCGTGCTTGTCCACATTGCACCCCAGCTGTTTCCCGGTTGCATTTGTTTTGCTTCTTCGACTGTCCAAGGGGATGTACAGATATCTCCTGATGTTAGTTCTAATCCCACAAGCGAATCAACCTCAATAATGTAGGTGACTGTGGTTTGTGAAAATGAAATAGTTGAAAGGGCAGTAATTGCCAGAAATGTAGATAGTAGTCTTTTAATCATTCTTAGTGTTTTTAATGTGTAACAATTTACGAAAATTCTAATTAACAATTCTAAGGGGTAAAAGGAGACAATTCTCTTATATTGAGTAAGTTATGGGCGTAAATTTTGAGGCACTTATTGGGTTAAATTCAAACGAATTGATGTTTTTGAGTAATAATATTGAATTCTAATCGTCCAATTTATCCTTAGACCTTACAAAGGAAAGCTTAACTTTGAGTTATGAAATTATTATTATCGACCTTACTTTTATTCGTTACTCTTATGTCAACTGCGCAAACAGACACGATTTATAACCTTTCGTTCAATGATATTGAAGGAAATGAAACAAGCCTTTCTAAATTTAAAGGAAAGAAGATTTTGTTTGTTAATGTAGCGTCTGAATGCGGATTTACGGGTCAATACACTGAGCTTCAAGAATTGCATACAAAACATGGATCAGACTTAGTTCTAATCGGGTTTCCTTGTGATCAATTTGGAGGTCAAGAGTCTGGCACTGAATCGGAAATCAAGAGTTTTTGCGAAAAGAACTATGGCGTGACATTCTTAATGGCATCTAAGATTGATGTTAAAGGAAAAGGACAACACCCGATCTACTCATGGCTTACTTCTAAGGACAAAAATGGTTCTGACAACAGCTCTATTCTGTGGAACTTTGAAAAATATCTTGTAGATGAAAATGGTAAACTAATTGGGCACTTCAATTCAAAAGTGAAGCCGATGAGCGACAAGATTATTTCGTTGGTAAACTAGACAAAACCTTCCTATTCTAGATCTTTTTCAAGAAACAAACACTTAACTCAAGGCCAGAATATTGGGCATAATTAGGGATTTGTGTATATCCATTCTTTTTATAAAGTGCAATTGCTTCGGGTTGCTTAACCCCAGTTTCGAGTATGCTAGATGTATAATTAAGTTCTGAGGCCCAGGTTTCAAGCTCTGTTAAAATGACAGTGGCAAGTCCCTTTCCTCGAGCTTCAATTTTGGTATACATTCGTTTGATTTCAACGGAGGTTGTATCAAACTCTTTAAAAGCACCACAGCCAACAGCAACATTGTTTTCATATGCAATAACAACGTTTTTTAGTGCTTCAATACCATTAAACTGTTGGTAAAAATCGTGGACATCACCATCTCGGATAGCGAGATCGGCATTGAGCAATTCAACTAAAGGCAAAAAGTCAGCATGACTAGAATCGGCACGAGTAATGCGAATGGAGCTCATTTTTTAAATAAAAAAAAGCGTCTCTTATAGGTTCAACCCATACGAGACGCTTTATAAAAGTTGTTTTGAAAACTAGAAGTACTCGTCGTAAGCTTCTGATAAGTTTTCAGCAATCATTGCTGCAGTTCCGCCTTCAATGTGGTGTCTTTCTAAAAAGTGAACTAGTTTTCCATCTTTAAAAAGAGCAATCGAAGGTGAAGAAGGAGGATAAGGCAAGAAGTGCTTACGCGCTTGAGTTGTTGCCTCACCATCTACTCCAGCAAATACTGTTGCCAATGTGGTTGGTTTTTTACCATTTTCCAATGATTGTTTTACTCCAGGTCTCATGTTTCCAGCTGCACAACCGCATACTGAATTTACAACCAACAATAAACTTTCACCGCTATTTTTTATCATTTCATCAACCGCATCAGGAGTAACTAGTTGGTTAAATCCAACATTTGTCAAATCCTCTTTCATCGGCTGAACTAATTCTGGTGGGTACATATTATTTCTTATTTAGTTTGATTCTAAACACAAAATTACAAAAATATCTTCCTTGGTATACATTTATTTGAAACGTATCCCGATTCCCACTTCTAAGCGATTATCAAGAATCTTATAACCGTACGCTTTTTTTGAATGAGACGTTAATCCTCGATAGAAAGAGGCATGAACAAGGAGTCCGCTATGTAGTTCATAATCAACACCTGCGGAAACACCCAATGATGCAATTGGAGTAAAGCGCGTATTCAATCCTTCAATTTCTGTTTCAACAAGACGTGATTCTTGATCATAGATTTGAGTGAAGATGTTTCTCCCAACGGATCGCTTTGAATAAGGACCAAAAACAATTCGAGGGCCTAAGAAAACTGATATTGCACTTCCGGCTTTCCAATGTCCTTTGCGCGTTGGAGTTAATTCCCACCTGTATTTTAAGTAAATAGGAATTTCGGCTGTTACGCTATTGAAATTGGTCAAGTAATCTTTTGTAACCGTAATCATCGTATCAGGAGTAAACATGTGTGATGTGCGCACCTTTCCGTTTCTAAAGTGAAAATTTAATTCTGTTTGAAATGCCAGGCCATTGTCCCAATCGTAACGTAGAAAAAATCCACCTCCGCCACCAATGGATTCAGAACCAGAAATTGTCGCTGACGAAGCCCCTGAAGGCTCTAGTTTAAATGTCGAAAAGTATTGGTTCGCACTGAATTTCATTCCAAGGTGCATATTTATTGGAATGTATTTGTTCAACCCAACTCGATTTCTTCGTTCTTGACCAAATGATGTAAGCGATAAACAGATAACTGCTACAGTTAATATTAGTTTCATATTCAATTGTTTTTAATGCTGGGTGTTTGCGTTTACAAATATTGGTACGCCTGTTCCGGGGTTTCTAGTAGTAATTACCAGAGCGACAGAGATTAATGAGTCGTTTGTCCAAGTCGCTAAGCGATCTGCTTCGAAAGTAAGGTTGAATTTGTACCCTTTTTCGATAATTCCAGTTGCTACTTTATAACCGTGATACTGAGGGTCTGGCCAGCCGTCTATTCTGCCAACATCAACGACAACTTTTCTGTGATTAGTTGCAGCACCATCTGGGTGTCCAGCTTGATTTGCTACAATGCTATCAACAATTACATATGCAGATAAAAAGAACGAGTCTTGAACATCTTCGAAAAACTGAGTGGTTGTATTAATAATAATTTTGCTCGGGTCAGTAAGAAAGTCCAATTCATAAGCAGCATTTGCTACAACTGTCGATGATAGTGTGTGGTCTATAATTGCTTGTTGGAACGAAAGAGCACCTAAATTACTTTGATAAAACGGAAGGTCTGTTATACCATATAGAGCCATATGAGAAGTGTAAACAGTATCGTTGTTCGCACCGCCTGCGTTACCACCAGTAATGGTTGCTAGAACATGAAGTGAATCATAGTTCAATAGAGCTGCGGAAAATTCGGTGTAACCTGTATCGCCACTGTCTACTGTATCAGCATGTGAATAGTGGAAATAAAGAACACTGTTTTTTTCTTCTACGGTAATGAACGTAGAAGACGTTCCCGTAATTGTTTCTTTTGTACAGCCCAGCAAACAAAGCGCAGTTAATGCAAGGGCTAATGATATTTGTATGAATTTCATATGTGGATTCGGCGTTAGTTTTTATAGTAGTGCAAATTTAGCAATTGTTCTGAAAGCATTAACCACGTGTTATTACGTGTTTAATTCAACTGTAGAATACGTTGACTCAGTGGTTTTATTGTATGATAATAGGCATTAATTTGATATTCAGACTATGAATTATTGTAACGGGCGATGTCAACTTCTTTGTCCAAGGGCTTCCCATCAAGTAAGTACTCAACGAACTCCAATGAAATTAAAGGAGCCAGCATAAACCCCTTTGCCCCGAGACCATTGAAAATGTGATAATTTTTAAATTCAGTGTGTGTTCCCAGCAAGGGCCTGCGGTCTCTTGTCGTGGGACGAATACCCGCTGCCTGATCCAATACCTCAACTTTTTCATCAATAATATAGGAAAGATTGTTTAATATCTCTGCCCGAGCTTCTTCCGTAACATGTGTTGTTGGATCACTCCATCCATAAGTAGATCCTATTTTGAAGGTTTGATCTCCTTGTGGTAAAATAAAGCACTTACGATTGAGAGAAATGTCCTCGGGTAACTGTTTCGACTTTATTGTTAATGTCTCTCCTTTCGTTTGGTCCAATGGAAGCGAACCAAACCATTCATTGTTTGGGTTCAAGTATCCTTGGCAAAAAACTATATCATCATACGCTACGTCATTGTATTGAGTGCCCGATAAAAGGGTCGAATCGAATTCTTCAGTTAATAGAGCGCCATGATCTGAAATCCATTTTTTTACATTTTCAAAAAAGGGTTGCACCTCAACATAGTAGGTTTCTTTAACGCGCCCTGATCCAAATGGGTTTTTTCCTCCTGAATAGGAATAATCGGCATCCGTGACTCTATTCATATAAAGTTCAAAATCCTCACGTTCTTGTTTCTCTAACCAAAAATCATGTTCCTGTTCTGTAGAAAACAATCGTCGAATAGGAATCTCATGAAAAAATGAGGAATTCGTTTCTGTTTCGAGTCCTCGATAAAATGTTTTTAGATGAGGTATAAATTCATCAACACGCCAGCTTTTGGTCATGCGTCTAAAAACGAGAGGGTTAATCATTCCTGCGGCAACGGAAGAGCTGAAATTTACACAGTTGTCCATTAATGCAACATTTGCTCCTTTTCTAATCAGTTGAATCGCTACACTAACACCAGACAGCCCAGCACCAATAATTAAGAAGTTTCGTTTTGAACGTGTCATGCGATTGCTAAAGTTACAACACTAACCTCTATACTTGGAGCAACTGTTTTAATTGATGTAATCAAGGCTTCCATTGTTGAGCCAGTTGTTATAACGTCGTCAATGATAATTATGTGCTTTAGACCCTTAACCGACTTATGAATGGAAAAAACAGAACTTACATTATCCCAACGTTGGAACCTAGACTTTTTGGTTTGTGTTTCTGTATGTTCGGTGCGTCTTGTGTAATTGGACTTAACAGGAACATTAAGAATTTCTGACAATCCTTTTGCGAGCGCCTCACTTTGATTATACCCTCGAATAAACTCTTTCTTGTAGTGCAACGGAATAGGGATTATCGCATCCGCGGTTTTGAAATCATCTATTTCGATAATGCTTTTTCCAATCTCTCTTCCGAAGTACTCTCCAATGGCCGAATCATTTTTGTATTTCAAATTGAATAAAACCTTTTGAATTGTCGCCCCCTTTTTATAATAGAAGAGCGAATACGTTCTTTTTAATTGAATCCGCCCCCAAAAACGCTTGTCAGTTTCGGTAGGTTCATTAAATAAGTGAAACGAAGTTCGAACAAGATCGTTATCACAAATGGAACAAACATGATTTTCAGTCCTACTTAATTCATTCTCACAAGCTAAACATGCTGAAGGATAAATTAAATGGCCAAGATCTTTAAAAATTGAAAATGTCTTTAGATATTTATTTTGAGTCATTTAGGGGGTTTGAGTATGAGAACAGTCAATATGAACAAATGAGTGTTCAAAATAACAAAAAGAATGTATTGTCAAAGGGGTAAAAGTGCTGTATATTTATAGAACCGACTTCAAAGCGCCTATTGTCAACAGGTTACGATGAATACGGAATATTTATCGACAAAGTTAGGAAGAAGCACTGTGAATATCTTTATTGGAGGTGTTGAAAAGTCCTTAACTAGTGTCTGTAAAGGGATTCACAAACCGAATGTTGATAACGTAAAGAAATTGTGAATTTCTTTAGTTGTGTAAGGGAAGAATTTTGACAATTTTTGTATGCCTCTAGTAAGCTAATCATCTGCAAACTTCGCATCAGATTTAGTAGAGGAAATAGAAACTTTTAGAATAGAAAAAAAACGAAAAACATTGTTTTTTGTAAGGGTATATATACGTTAAAAATCAGAGTAAATGGAGCAAACAGAACCAATATTGGTAGCGAACAACAACAGATTTGTTCTATTCCCAATTCAACATGATGACATTTGGGCTTTCTATAAAAAAGCCGAAGCTAGTTTCTGGACAGCAGAAGAAATAGATCTTCAAGCTGATTTAATTGATTGGGATACTAAGCTGAATGACAATGAACGTCATTTTGTTAAACATGTATTGGCTTTTTTCGCGGCATCTGATGGAATTGTAAATGAAAATTTAGCAGAAAACTTCTTGTCAGAAGTTCAATACACTGAAGCAAAGTTTTTCTATGGGTTCCAAGTAGCAGTTGAAAACATTCACTCTGAAACGTATTCATTGTTAATTGATACCTATATCAAAGACAAAAAAGACAAAGAATATTTGTTTAATGCTATCGACACAATGGAATGTGTTAAGGTAAAAGCAGATTGGGCTTTGCGTTGGATTGACAAAGGTTCGTTTGCAGAAAGACTTGTTGCATTTGCAGCAGTAGAAGGAATTTTCTTCTCAGGCTCTTTTTGTTCAATCTACTGGTTAAAGAAAAGAGGGTTGATGCCAGGTCTTGCTTTCTCTAACGAGTTAATTTCAAGAGACGAAGGATTGCACTGCGATTTCGCTTGTTTGTTGTACACCAAACACATCGTTGATCAACTTCCAAAAGAAACAGTTAAAAAAATCATTTTTGACGCAGTTGAAATCGAGAAAGAATTTATTATTGAGGCACTTCCGGTTAAATTAATCGGAATGAACAGTGACTTAATGTCTCAATACATAGAGTTTGTTGCAGACCGTTTATTACTTGAATTAGGAAACGAGAAAATATTCAATGCAACGAACCCATTTGATTTCATGGAAATGATTTCAATTCAGGGGAAAACGAATTTCTTTGAAAAAAGAGTTGGTGAATACCAAAAAGCTGGAGTTTTGAACAATGATGCAGATCAAACGTTCACAATCGACGAAGACTTTTAGATAAGGAAAATAGAGAAATCAAAGACACACATAGAACCACAAAATAGACCAGCGCCCATGTACGTAGTAAAAAGAGACGAAAGAAAAGAGGCTGTGAAGTTCGATAAGATCACAGCGCGCATCGTAAAGATGTGTTACGGACTTGACCCATTAGTATCACCAGAAGCAGTTGCCATGAAGGTAATTGAGGGATTGTTTGATGGAGTTACAACAACACAATTAGACAACCTTGCAGCAGAAGTGGCGGCAGCAAAAACAATTGATCATCCAGATTATGCGTTGTTGGCTTCACGTATTGCTGTATCAAACTTGCACAAAGAAACAAAGAAGGTTTTCTCTGAGGTAATGACAGACATGCACGATTACATTGATCCTAAAACAGGAGAAAATGCATCACTGGTTGCAGACGACATTTACAAAATCATGATGGACAACAAAGACCGTCTTGATTCAAGCATTATTTACGATAGAGATTTTAGATACGACTATTTTGGTTTTAAAACGTTGACGCGCTCGTACCTAATGAAATTGAACGGAATGATTGCAGAACGCCCTCAACAAATGTTGATGCGTGTTTCTGTTGGAATTCATAAAGAAGATATCGACGCTGCTATTAAGACGTACAACTTAATGTCAGAAGGATGGTTTACACACGCTACTCCAACGTTATTTAACTCTGGAACACCAAAACCACAAATGTCATCTTGTTTCCTTTTAACAATGAAAGAAGATAGTATTGAAGGAATTTACGACACGTTGAAGCAATGTGCTCAGATTTCTCAATCAGCTGGTGGAATTGGATTGGCGATGCACAATATCCGTGCTACAGGCTCATACATCAAGGGAACAAATGGTGCTTCTAATGGTATCGTTCCAATGTTAAGAGTATTCAACGACACTGCACGTTATGTAGATCAAGGTGGAGGAAAACGTAAAGGTTCTTTCGCAATGTATTTGGAACCATGGCATGCGGATGTGTTTGATTTCTTAGACTTGAAGAAAAATCACGGTAAAGAAGAACAAAGAGCAAGAGATTTATTCTACGCTTTATGGGTTCCAGATTTGTTCATGCAACGTGTGAAAGAAAACGGAGAATGGACGTTGATGTGTCCACACGAATGTCCAGGTCTTTCAGATGTGCATAGTGCTGAATTTGAGGCATTGTACACGAAGTACGAAACAGAAGGAAAAGGAAGAAAAACAATCAAAGCACAAGATCTTTGGTTCAAAATCTTAGAATCTCAAATTGAGACAGGTACTCCTTACATGTTGTACAAAGATGCTGCGAATTCAAAATCAAATCAAAAAAACTTAGGTACGATTAAGTCTTCAAACTTATGTACTGAGATTATAGAGTACACAGCTCCAGATGAGGTTGCAGTTTGTAACTTGGCTTCATTAGCATTGCCTAAATATGTTACTGAGGAAGGTAAATTCGATCACGATAAATTGTTCGAAGTAACGTACCAAGCTACATTGAACTTGAACAAAATTATCGATGGTAACTTCTACCCAGTTGAAGAAGCTAAAAACTCCAACATGCGTCACCGTCCAATTGGATTAGGTGTTCAAGGGTTGGCTGATGCCTTCATCATGATGGGGTTACCGTTTGAATCAGAAGAAGCAAGAACATTGAACAGAGAAGTTTTTGAAACGATGTATTATGCTTCAATGACTGCATCTAAAGATTTGGCTAAAATTGATGGTGCTTATGAATCTTATGAAGGGTCACCAGTTTCAAAAGGTGAATTCCAATTCGATTTATGGAATGTTACTCCAACTAGCAGATGGGAATGGGATGTATTGAAAGTAGAAGTTATGGAGCACGGTGTCCGCAATTCATTGTTATTGGCTCCAATGCCAACAGCTTCAACAGCTCAAATTCTTGGAAACAACGAATGTTTCGAACCATATACTTCTAACATCTATACAAGACGTGTATTGTCAGGTGAGTTCATCATCGTAAACAAGCACTTATTGAAAGATCTAGTAAAAGAAGGATTGTGGAACAAAGAAATGCGTCGTATGATTATGACGGCGAATGGTTCTATTCAAAACATTGATATCGTTCCTCAACGACTTAAAGATCTTTATAAAACGGCATGGGAAATTTCGCAAAAAGCGATTATCGATCTAGCTGCTGATAGAGGGGCATACATTTGTCAGTCTCAATCATTGAACATATTCATGGAAAATGCAAACTTCGGTAAGTTGACATCTATGCACTTCTACGGATGGGAAAAAGGATTGAAAACGGGAATGTATTATTTGAGAACGAAAGCAGCAACTGACGCAATTAAGTTTACAGTTGACAAATTAGCGGTTGAAGAACCTACGAAAGAAGCAATAGAAGAGGCGGAAGAAGAAGCGTTGTGTTCAATTGAGAACGGTGATGACTGTGAAGCTTGTGGAAGCTAGACTCTTGACTTAAAAGTTAATTTGATTAATAATTGATCCAAAAATATTAATCACAATTTAAATTCAAGTCACAAATGCAACTTTTAGATTAATGGGTTAAATAGCTTCAAAACAGGAGGGGAATAACGAAATTTCCCCCTCTGTTTCTAGAAAGGAGTTATTTTACCCCGTTAAATCGCCAAAAATAAAGTTGTAAT
>JABSPC010000723.1 GCA_013215515.1 Crocinitomicaceae bacterium | reverse complement strand
TGGTTACGTCAATATGCTCAAACGGAAGAAGAGAAAGAAGCGGTATACCTAAGAACGTTCCTGGGTAGAATGTTATTTACCGGAGAAGAAGCGTTAAAGACAGCGAATGTTCTTTCGGGAGGTGAAAAAGTGCGTTGCATGATATCAAAAATGATGTTTGCCAAAGCGAACTTATTATTGATGGACGAGCCTACTAATCACCTTGATCTAGAATCAATTCAAGCTTTGAACCAAGGTATGAAGGATTTTCCAGGAACGCTGTTGTTTACATCTCATGATCATGAGCTGGTAAATACAGTAGCGAACCGTATCATTGAAATTACTCCTAAAGGAATGATTGATAAGATGATGCCTTACGATGTTTACCTCAAAGATGATAAAATCAATTCTCTTCAAGAAGAGTTGTACGCATAATATATGATCGTTCGAATAGTCGAATATTCGAACTTTCGAAAAATCGATCTGCTATGACAAAATATACTTTCGGTATTGATAACCCACATCAGCAATACATTCACATTTCTGTAGAATTTGAAACCAAAGGTGATAGCACGACATTGCAATTGCCAAGTTGGAGACCAGGAAGATACGAGTTGGCTAATTTCGCAAAGAATATAAATAACCTAAAAGTTTATAATTCGAAGCAGAAGGTCATCGCTGCGGAAAAGTTGAACAAAGACAGTTGGACAATCAATACCTCAAAAACCGATTCGATTAAGGTTGAGTACAAGTATTATGCGATTGAAATGAATGCAGGTTCGTCGTTTCTAGATAAAGATCAGTTGTATGTAAATCCGGTTAATTGCTGCATGTACGATCCTGAAACATACGATGATTCCGTTGAAATAGTCTTGAATATTCCTAAAAAGTGGGACGTTGCAACATCAATGACAAAACGCAGTGGAAATTGGAAAGCGAGTGGAATAGATGAGTTGTTGGATTCGCCGTTTATTGCTTCTTCAATGCTTCAACACAAGACGTATAAGTCGAAGGATACGAAATTCTTTGTTTGGTTCAATGGGGAAGTAAAACCAGACTGGGACAGACTGCTAAAGGATTTTCAAGCATTCACGGATTGTCAGATTAAGAAATTTGTTGAATTCCCTACCATTGAATACCATTTCATAAACCTCATTTTACCGTATAAAGCTTATCACGGAGTTGAGCATTCAAAATCTACGGTAATTGCGCTTGGTCCATCTTATGAAATCTTCACGGATTTATACAAAGAATTACTTGGTGTTAGTTCACATGAGCTGTACCATACATGGAATGTAAAAGCGATCCGACCTATTGAAATGTATCCGTATGATTTTTCGCAAGAGAATTATTCAAAGCTAGGCTATATCTGTGAAGGGGTAACAACTTATCAGGGTGACCTGTTCCTTTTGAAAAGTGGGGTTTTTAATGAGCAGCAATATTTTGATGAATTGAACAGTCAGCTGCAACGTCATTTTGACAATTTTGGTAGATTCAATTATTCTGTTGCGCAATCTTCGTTTGATACTTGGCTAGATGGATATGTTCCAGGAGCGCCGGGAAGAAAGGTTTCAATTTACACGGAAGGGTGTTTGTTGGCATTCGTAACGGATGTTAGAATTCTAAAAGCAACGGACCACAAAAAGAATCTAGATGAGGTTATGAAACGCTTGTACTTCAATTACGCCCTTCAAGGGAAAGGTGTTTCAGCAGAAGATTACCAAGCCGAAATAGAAGCGATCACAGGAGAGTCTTGGAGTAAATTCTTTAAAGATTACGTGAACGGAACAAAATCATTCGAGTCCATAATCATTGATGCTCTTGAGTACATCGGTTTGGAATTGAACCACAATCCAGTAGATAGTTATTCTGCCGCACGATTAGGGTTCAAGGCATTGAAGTCTGGAAATAACTTCGTTGTGAAAGCACTTTATCCAGGTGGTCCAGCGGATAACGCTCAGGTTTCGTTAAGCGATGAAATTATAGCTGTAAATGATATTTCCTTGGATGGTGAACTAGATAAATGGTTGAAGTATTTCGATAATGATGTTAAGAAGATTACAGTAAATCGCAAAGGGCTAATGTTAGAATTGACCTTCCCTGAAGTGATGCGTAATTTCTACAACACGTATACCGTGACGAAACATCCGAAACCTGAGAAATTAAACGCGCGTGCTTATTTGGCGTGGAAAAAATAGCTTCGAATTTATCTTAAGAGAGAGATATACTCAAAATTTGAGATGTTCGATATAAAAAAAGTAAAGCCACGAAAGAAGGATACCTATAAACTCTTTTTGTATTACAGGGAATAGGATTGGCTTATTTGTGATTTACGCAATTAGCTGATCTTGACTTGTGTTATTCAATTCACAACATGGTATACCTTCAAACTATATTTGATTAGACATTAGATCAATTAAAATCAAATAATATGGATGAAGTACTAATACCAATAATTGCGGTGGTCGTAATCGTAGCAATTGTTAGCTGGTTCTTTAATCTCTTTTAGAATAGCATAAAAGGAAAAAGTCCTCTCGGTTCAACCGAGAGGACTTTTTAAATATTGTGGGAATCAATTAATAATTTCCAATTCTATAATTCATAATTAAGTATTACCATTTGTAACTCACTCCTAAACTTGGTAAGATTGGGAATTGGTAAATTTTCTTTCCTGTTACACGGTTAACGTAGAAGATGTTCTTTCTGTTGTAAAGGTTCGTTACACTTGCAACAACTTCAATATTTGATTTGTTTTTGAATTCGAATCTCTTCTTAACTGATATGTCTAATCTGTGGTAGAAAGGCAAACGTTCACTATTGAATTCACCCAATATCGTTGACATGAAATCAGTGTTGTCTGTAGTGTAATCAGTAGTTACACCGTCAGAGAAGTTTTGCGCTTCATAGAATCCAATTGTTGGAGTAAATGGTAGGCCAGAACCTAAGTTCCATCTTCCACTAATTTCTAAGTCTTTCTTCTTACCGAATAAATATGTTCCAACTAAGTTAACGTTATGTCTTCTGTCAAATACTGGGCTGTAGAATTGGAAACCATCCCAACGTTGTGATTTACCATAAGAGTATACTCCCCAAAGGTACATTCGCTCAGACGAATATTTTAACAATACGTCAACTCCAAATGATTCACCATTTTCAAGAATAAAATCTTTCTTGAAGACATCATCAATATGAGAGAATTGTGCAACATCATCATAAAGCTTATTTTGATTGATGTTACTTAATTGAGCGAAGTACTTATAATATCCTTCAACGTTTAATCCTAATTTTTTCGTTAAGTCAACTTCAATACCACCAACCGCGTGCCATGCATATTGAATACCATTCGAAGGTGATTTTTCATTTCCGTATTGAGTTGTGAATGTGCTCTGAACATTTTCAGGTGCAGATAAGATTCCGTTAAACAGGTTAACCACATCTCTATCAGATGAAGCAGATGTAAAGTTTTGAGAGTAACGACCACCTGCTGCCTTAAGACGAATGTTCTCCGTAGCGTTGTACTTAATTCCTAAACGAGGTTCAGGTGAGAATCCTCCTTCATAAGAAGCATACATTTGTGCTCTGAAACTTGGTTGGATTACCCATCTAGTACTTACATAACGGTAATTGAAGTAAGCTCCGATTTCTGTAGACCAGTTCTCTAATTCAATTTTACGCTTTACTTCATTGAAAGTATAGAATTTAGTAGAAAACCCACCAAAGTTTAATCCGTAGTTAATCTCGCTATTGTTTTTCAGAAAATAAGTAAAGTCCAAGCCAAAATCAAATCCACCTACAAAACTAGATCTTTCCAACGTATCAGTTGAAGACAATGCCTCGTTAAATTTTGTTTCGAAGCTACTTCCGTTAACGTGACCTTTAATAAAGATCGGTGCACTAGAAGGAACTAAAAGAAAGTTCATTCCACCACCACTTTGTTGCCATTTAATGTTTGCAATATCGTAATTAACTTCATCTCTATTGTGGAATCCAAATGCACTTACTTTAGAGCGACCACCTCCTTTAAAAGTAATCTTTCCATATAAATCCGTAAAGTCAAAAGGCATTCCAGAGCTTTCGCCTGTTTCTTCATCTCTATTGATATTAGGATATAATTTCTGCGAAGACTGATTAATTAAGCTTTGCTTTGCAGAGAAAATGTACGTTACAGCTCCAGGTCCTTCTTTAGGTTTGCTTAAAGGGCCTTCAAGAACCAGCTTAGCCATAAATGGAGAAACAGACACTTTACCGCTAAATTTCTTCGAGTTACCATCTCTATATTTGATGTCCATTATAGATGAGATTCTTCCACCAAATTGAGCGTCAAATCCACCAGTGTAAATATCAGCACTCTTAATAAGCTCTGTTTCAAATATTGAAAAGAAACCAATAGAGTGGAATGGAGTGTAAATTGTCATTCCATCCAATAAAATCTTGTTTTGAATTGGTGTACCACCACGAACATACATTTGTCCACCTTGATCACCAGTTGTAATTACACCAGGAGTAATTCCTATCCCAGCAAGGATGTCATTTTCACCACCTGGACTTGGAATACGTTCCAATCCTGCTTGATCCATGTGTGTTTTACCAGTATTTACTTCGCGCTGATCTCTAATATGTTGAGCTGTTACAAATACGTCATCACTTTCTTGAATCCCTGTATCTTTCATCAAAGTGAAAGTGAAATCTTTGTTTCCAGTCACTTTCGTGATTTTGATTTCTACATTGATTGTAATGAATCCAAATGAAGTGATTTGAAGTAGGTAATCACCTTTTGGCAATTTAGAGATTGAAAATAATCCATCATCATCCGTATAGTCTCCACCAGCAGAGGTTGTGTCCGAAGTACCAGCTGCATTGCTCTTTATACGGAGCAATCTAATTTTCTGGTCCGAAAGCGGCTCGCCGTCGACATCGCTGTAAACAACACCACGGACATTAAAATCTTGAGAGAATACTGTTCCTAAGCAGGAGACAGAAAGGAGAAGAGTTAATAACAGTTTCATATGCATAGTTTATACCGCCCGAAGATACGATATTCGCGTGATTTAGGTGGGATTTTAACACTAAACTATGTCAACCGTATAGATTATGTATTGAACGGTGATTTTGAACCTAATTTACTTATCTTAATTTGGGGGTGAACTGAACTACTAATTAGCGCATTACGAGAATGAAGGTCTTATTTTTTTCTCAATTGAATTTTGGCTTTATCCCAGTAAATATCCATTGTTTCAAGATTAGCGACCTCAATTGGAATATCGGCTTCTTTCATTAATACTTCCATTAACTGAAAGCGATCAATGAATTTTTTATTTGTTTTAGAAAGAGCGTTCTCTGGATTTACATTGATGAACCGCGCATAATTGATAAGTGAGAACATAACGTCACCAAATTCATCCTCAATTTTTTCTTGTGAGGCACCTGATTCAACCTCTTCAGAAAGTTCTTGAATTTCTTCTTCTACTTTTGCCCAAACATCTTCACGTTTTTCCCATTCAAACCCAATGCCTTTAACTTTTTCCTGAATACGAGCTGCCTTAACCATTGAGGGCAATGATTTTGGAACACCTTCTAAAACAGAAGTTTTACCTTCCTTGAGTTTTAGTTTTTCCCAGTTTTCTTTCACCTCTTCTTCAGTTGTTACTTCAACATCGCCATAAATATGAGGGTGACGGTGAACGAGCTTGTCGCATATTCCATCTAAGACACTAGTAATTTCAAAGGCCCCTTTTTCTTGACCGATTTTGCAGTAAAAAACCATGTGAAGCATTAGATCACCAATTTCACCTTTCAGTGATTCAAGATCGTTATCTGTTATTGCATCAGCGAGTTCGTAGGTTTCTTCAATTGTCAGATGACGTAAGGATTCAAGTGTTTGTTTTTTATCCCAAGGACATTTCTCTCGAAGCTCATCCATAATGTTCAGTAAACGCTCAAATGCTACTAATCTTTCGTCCATCTTTTATTTTCAAAACTAGTAAGAAAACTCATGTTCAAATTAGTTAATTGAGATTTCTTAATTTTGGCAAGATGAAAATTCTAGGAACTCTTCTTTTGTTACTTATTTCTCTTCAGTCCTTTGGGCAAAAGGAGACATGGCTTGAAGTAAGAGGGAAAGCTGGATTCTTAATCGCTCATCGTAGCATAATGGGGCATCTCGCAACTCAACATACGTTTGCAACTGAGGTGAGTTATATGTTTAAAGGAAATGGCGAGAAAGGATGGCACGATGCTTACAACAAGCCAACATACGGCGTTAGCGCTTTTTTCGGTTCTGTTGGAAATGGTGACTTGATGGGAAATTATGCTGGTGGCTATGGATTTTTATCGGTTCCATTAATTAAAACAAAACGATATTCATTCTCTGGAAGAATGGGGTGTGGATTGGGATTCGCAGGTAAAATTTATGACCCTGAAACAAATAACCTAAGCATAGGAGTAAGTACACGATTGAACGCTTTGGTTAGTTTGGGTATCGAAAATAGGATTGAGTTCGGGAATCATTCAATCAATGCTATTATTGATATGACGCACTTTTCGAATGCAGCGATCAAAGTTCCTAATTTGGGATTGAACTTACCGTATTTGAGTTTTGGTTATGGATATAGAATTCGAGATGCCAAATTGGATTCTATACTAAAGAATCAAGCGTTCAAACAGAAGTGGGAATTTGGAGCCGTTGGCTTTGTTTCCGTCAAGGAAGAGTATCCTATTGGCGGAAAAAAGTACTTCATTCATGGATTAAACTTGGTGGCAAGACGGTACTTCAAAAGAACTGTAGGAGCTGAGCTGACATTCGATTACATTCACAAACAATCGGTTATTGCCTACCACGAAGATGTACCTAAAACGCAAGCTGAAATTTTTCAATTAGGAGTTTTTCTCGGATATTTAATGCCATTGGATCACTTTCATATAGTAATTGGAATGGGGTATTATGTAAGAGATAAATACCAGCCAGAAGATGCATTTTATCATCGAGTAGGGATGAGATATGTTTTTGACAAAGGCTTGAATTTGAATATAGTACTCAAGACGCACTGGGCAAGAGCTGATTATGTTGAGTTTGGTGTGGGATATACAATTAATAGATGAGAGTTACTGTCACATTTATAGCATTTATATTTATTCTGGCCTCTTGTAAGAAGGCAGAAGATAGACGGTGCTTCAAGAGTGTTGGGGATGAAACAACTGTTGAAATAGAATTGGACTCTTTTAACGAATTGTTTTTAGGCCCGCATTTAAACTTTGTGTTAGTTCAAGATACTGTCGAAAAAATTATTTTGACTGGAGGAGAGAATTTGGTGAATTTTATTGGTGCCAATATAACGGATGGTGTCTTGAGAATAACGAATGACAATAAATGCAATTTTCTAAGGACTTATAAGAAATCAGTGACAGTCGAAATTCATCTTGTAAACGTCAATAGAATTGAGTTTCAAGGAACGAAGCCTCTTGTTTGTGAAAACACGTTGACGTGTCCAGTCTTAAATATAGTGATCATTCAAGGGGCAGGGGAGTTTAACCTAAAAGTGAATAATTCTTCTCTTAAGACAAATACTTCGAATGGATGGGGAAACATGGTTGTTTCTGGTTCAACGAATTATGCGAACTTTAAGATTACCAGTAATGGATTTATCAATTCGTATGGGTTGTCAGTACAAGATTCCTTGCATGTAATTTCCAAAACACCTGGAACATTGAAAGTTAATGCCAACGGGACTGACTTTAAAGCTGAAACGTCTTCGTCGGGAGATATTTGGTATATTGGAACACCAACTGGAATTCAGCACATCCAAAATGGGACGGGAGAGTTGATCGACAAAAATTAGTAACTTTGTGCTAAAGTTTTATGTCATGGAAACAGTTCTATTATCAATCTTATTATTAGCGCTTGCCTTTGGTGGAATAGCCATTAAAATTTGGGCGAAAAAAGGCGGTGAATTCGCAGGTACTTGTGCGAGTAATAACCCTTTACTTCAGGAAGAAGGTGCTTCTTGCGGGTTGTGCGGTGCACGTCCGGAAGAAAAATGTAAAAGTGACGCTACTGCTTAGACGTTTCTTTTGAGTTGCATCAAGATCTTAAATGCTTCATCAATATCGTTTGAATTCACAATTGCAGTAAACTCATTTGCGGTAGATACAACTTGTTCGATATTAATTCCTTCCCAAGCTAGGTGCTTCATTATGTAATAATAAACTCCGTAAGTTTCCGTATTAGTTTCAGGTAATTTTACCGTAATCGAAGATAGGTCTATGGTGTGCGCTTTAAGTCTTTCCTTTGCGAAAATCGCCTTAGCTTCTTCAGTATATTTTGCATTTAGAATATACGTTGTTTCAGAAATCCCTTTACAAACTGTGAAGAAAGAATCTTTATCTTGTCTAATCGTTTGAATTAGAGCGCCTTGAGCGTCTCTCAATGATTCAGAATTTTCATACGTAAAATCAACCAAATCGCTTCGAACCAGAAAGTCTCCAATTCCACCGATTACCTTGTTGATTTTAATATCCAATTTATGGTAAACCCCAGGAGTCATACGCTTGATTGCCATAACAATTGCGCCTTCTTTGATTTCCTTTCCAGTAGACTTCTCAATCTCAGGCTTAATCTTACGCGCCAATGAAGAAATATTAATTAGATTTTCTGTCATTGCCTCTCTAAGAAATGGGCTTCTATTGATGATGTCTTCTGTGACTTTACTAATTGAACTCATGTATATATATATTCGTATTCCGCTAATTTAGTGAAATAATTGACTTATTGTTAATTTATAAACTGAATTACGCCAGTGTGGCTAATTTTTTTTCAACCAATGAAAGTGCGATTTCAAGTTGCTCTGTTTTACTGAGTTTTGTGTTGTCAATTTCAATAGCATCTTCAACCTGAATCAAAGGACTCTCCATTCTCGTGGAGTCAATTCTGTCCCTTTCGAGTAAGTTAGCTTTAACTTCGTCTTTTGTCGTTTCGATACCATTGTCCCTTAATTCAGAAAATCGACGTCTTACGCGCTCATTAATTTCAGCCGTAACGAAAAATTTTAATTCAGCCTCAGGAAAAACAACGGATCCAATATCTCTACCGTCCATAACGATACCTCCATAAGAACCCATTTTTCGTTGCTCTCTAACCAGTTTCTCTCGAACTTCTTTGATGGTAGCAACACGCGAAACGTACGCAGCAACTTTAGGTGTTCTAATAATGGCTTCTACATTAACACCGTTTAAGAAAAGTTCAGGTTTCTTAGATTCAGAATTTAATTTGAATGATAATTCAACCTTGTTCAGATTACGAATTATAGCGCCACGATCTACGTCGTTGTTGTGGATATGATTGTTTTGAATTGCGAATAGAGTAACTCCTCGGTACATCGCTCCAGAATCAATAAAGACATAATGTAACTCTTTTGCCAACTCACGAGCCAATGTGCTTTTTCCGCACGATGAATAACCGTCTATAGCGATAACTATTTTGTCTTGATTGAACACATAGTAAAGTTAGTGTATTTTCTTTAAAGTATTCGCGTAAAAAAAGCGTCTCGGTTAAATCGAGACGCTTTTTATGAAATGTTAGATTTTTTTTAGAATCTCCATCCAAATCTTACCGCTGCTGTTCCAGCACCAGTATTCATATAAGACGCTTTACCTCCAGCAGTAACACCAGTAACTGTAGTAGAAACACCACCAGCAGTTACAGTTGTAGAAGATGTGAAATCACCGTAGTTGTAACCAGCGTAGTTAAACCCTAATTCAAATCCACAATACAAGTTTTCGATAATGTAAATATCTAAACCAGCTCCAAGACCAACTCCGAACATAGACATTTTAGCGTTTGATGTACTTGCCAATCCAAGAACGTAATTAGCTCCATCTGACTCAGTATTAGTTGTTTCCATAGAACCTCCACCAAGATTAACTCCTAACATAAAGTATGGAGATATTCTGTCAGTTCCATCTAGGTGATATTCTCCACCTATTTGTGCGTTCCATGCACCATTTTTAATAACGGCTGAACCTGTTGCACCCGTTCCATCTCCATTTTCATTT
>JABSPC010000722.1 GCA_013215515.1 Crocinitomicaceae bacterium | reverse complement strand
ACCGCAGTACCTTCATTCGTCGTACTATCAACATCAGTATTGGCATAAGTAAAATCTGTTTCAAGTTTATCAAGTTCAGGAATGCCAGTATCAATCTTCTCACTACTATAGACAAATAGTTCACATCTTAGGTCATACACAGGTAACGTGCCCAACGGATAAAATCTTTCTTCGTGTTCGACAAACTTTATCTCAAAGATCTTTTTATTCAATGGGAAATATATTAAATCTCCCTCTCTTGGTCTGGAATAGTCGGCTTGTGTTGCAGGAAGCCCTGAATATCCAGAAACCATACTATCGAATCTTCTTTGCGAAACCGTAAATGTAATTTGGTCACGAATTTCTAACCCAAATCGAGAAAGAAAATCTCCTTCACCTTCAAATCCCTCTACATTTTTAATATACATCTCAATTGGATAGGCATGTGTGAATTTAGAAAGCACATCTTCGCCGTATATATCATCCTTAGACACAAAGGTTCTAGGCACCCAATAAACATCTATACCATAGAACTTAATAGATTCTTCTACTAAATCGTTTAATAATTTTTGTTCTTGGGCGTTTTCAAAATTATTGATATATTGATTGGTAGGCATTATAAATCTTCCCTTAGGCCATCATCATATCGACAGGAAGCTCATACTTGAGAGACATTTCTTCTCGTAATCGTTCTAATTCTGTTCTGGCATCTTCCAAAATTGCTCTTCCGTTTAGGGTCACGCCTCCTGGAAGCTGAACTCCATCATATTTACTGAGGTTCATTCCCCATTGCTCTTTTACTAGCGATGTCAAATATTGTTTTAAAAAGTGGTCATTATAGACATCAGTGTAATTGGCCGGATCAATTATTTTAAAGGCTTCGATAATAAGAAACTCTCCAAGCTGAGCATCATTTGACCAATCCCAATCGACATATAATTTGTTCATGTGTTTACTAAATCGAACCGGAACCTGACCAGTTAACAATTCTTCGATGAGTGCAATGTTTTTCATTCTCATCTCATAGGTCAGCAATTGATACCCGCCTAGATATGTGCCAAAGGTCGTAAGATCGCTTAATCTCATTTGGTATCTGATATCCCACATACCAATAGTAGAACTAGTGGGTCTAAAAATCTTAGTAATTCCTATATAAGAATCAGAAGTATCTGTATCTCCTTCGCCAATAAATCCGCCAGAGGTATTTGACCAACCAACAGAAGGAACATTAATATATTGATTATCTATATCAGTCTGTGTTATTTTATGTTTTTCATATACCTTTTCAACCGCATCAAAATGATATTCTTGGAAAAACTGTAGAGCATCATCAACCCGATCCTCTACTTGAAGATCGTCTACATTGATGTCAATGACCGGATGACCAAGTTTTCTCAGACAATACGTCTTTAGTTCTTCTCTAGTCGATGGTTTAGGCATTTTTGAACTCTACGCCCCTTTTAGTGTTTTAGAACCCTGCTTACTCTATTTATAATGTCCAACCCTCCATCACCATTGTTTTAAGGTCCTGAGATGTCAAAGTTAAATTGCCCGAACTACCCTCTATACAGTCCGGAGGAACATCTGGAAATCCATTATCATACCAATCGGGTCGGTAATCTTTAATAAAATCATAATACGATGGGACAGAAGCATCTGGAGGTAAAATTTGATTTACTACCGATTCATTGTCTGATCTAAGTAAAGTCAAGAATGATGCATCTGTAGAGGCTGTCACGACAAGATTAGTATTTGGCTGCACATCTTTAATTGCAAGGGCATCATATGAACTTCCGCCAAACACAACAGACCCTTTTATAATTACAATCTGATACATTTCGTCAATTGTCCATGCATAGTCAATCTTATCTCCTGCATGTAGTACGTTTGCAATGACCATACTTTTTGGATCATATGCTAATTTTATTTCTGCCATAATATTACCTCAAAGATATACAATTTCTGAATCCAATACCAAAGAAGTTGTCGTCAAATCTTCAAACGTATCAGGATCCATTTCACGAACCATGGTATATGAATAAATCTCAACAAACGATTCTCGCATGGTAGGATCTAACATAGTAGTTATTTGATCGTCCGTAAGTCCTAAGAAAGGCTTCCATTGATCAAGAATGCTCTGTGTTTTAGGATGAATACCTATTGCCCGATACGAGGATGAAGTAGAAACGCTACCTAATTCTGCCGCACCAGAGAAAAAGGTCATGCAAGGTGCGGCTACTTCATTAATCTTGTTCCAATCTCCAGAACCAAACTTCAAAAAGACAGTCGCGCTTCCCTCGGCAATAAACCCTGCTGCCTCAGTAGGATATAAACCCCTAAGCCCTGTATCGACATCTATACAAGTAATTTCCTGATTCTCATTTTGAACTTCGACCAATACAAGAAAATGGTCTTGAGTAGTAATTAGTTTAAATTTTCTCATAAGCCCAAGGCTCCTAATGTTTTCGTCTCTAGGCTGGCAAGTGAAAGTGATATGTTACCTGGAGTGGTATCATACACAAGCTGTTGACCAAATTTAAGTGTTCCATCATCAAGAGCAAATGGCATCAAATAAGAAGAGGATCCCCTAAGTTGCGAAAGCGTAGATGCAATAGGAAACAATTCTTCCATTATTGCATCATCAAGAATAAAAGGTGTCAAAAAAACTGCCTGTTGAGTAGAAGTGCATATCAGTTTTTCTCCTAAGGGAACTCGATATAATCCAATAGCCGTCCTTGTGGCCGGTGTCGTTACATCAGTTCCTATGGACACAATGCCTGACGATATAATAACCGAATAGGATCGACTCAATGCCCAATCATATTGTATTTGCTCTCCAATATCAAGCATATTTATTATATAAAAGGAATGATCATCTTTTGCTAATTTTATATCTGCCATAATATATCAAACTTCTCCTGTATCAATTGAAATTGGTGTACGATCTCTACGATATTCGGCCACCACTTCTTTAACTGGCTCATGACATGGATGTTCATGAGGAGAATTTGGCCAAGGGCCAAACCCTACATTTTTTTTGTCAATAACAACCACGCCATTATCTTTGACCGTAACCACGCATGTCTGGGCCGTAAAATCTGTGCTATGCATTTTTACTGTAATAGCCATCTTTACTCCTTACCAGGACCCATCTGATCCCTTGACAGTAACTACACTATTGCCGGTGTCGTGTTCATTTGTTATGGTTATTACAGTAGTCCCAGCGTAACTGATAACATT
>JABSPC010000721.1 GCA_013215515.1 Crocinitomicaceae bacterium | reverse complement strand
TGAACGATAATGACTTCAGCGGTGCGGAATACGTATTGTTGAACATCACATACGGTGACCAAGAAGTATTGATGGATGAAATCACTGAAATCACTGATTACATTCAAGACGCTGCAGGTTCAACTGCAGATGTAATCTTCGGTCATGCCAAAGATGATTCATTAGGGGATAAAATTAGCGTTACTGTTATCGCAACTGGGTTCCAGTCAACTCCAATCACTGGTTTTGAAACGGCTCCTAAGAAGAACGTAACGACATTAGAAGAAGATAAGAAGAAAGAGGTTGTAGCACCTTTAAATACTCCTACTCAAACAAACCCTTGGGCTGGAGCGAAGGAAGTTGTTGCTCAAGATGAACCATTCTTGAAAGGTGAACCTGAAGCAAAAGAAGCTCCAGCGAAAACATGGAATGTTGAACCTGTTGCTTCTGAAGAGAAAGAAGAATTGGCTTTGGACTGGAACGTAACCAATACTACTGAAGAAGCGGATGAGCCTGTTCTCAAGGCTGAAGTGTCGAAGGAAGAGGTGAAGCGTTTCACGTTGGAAGACGATATGGAAGAAATGGACCTTGACGCAGTTAATTCCAAGGAGATTGTTTCTCCGAAGGTGCAACAAGAGCGTTCTGAAGAGCGTCTTTCTAAAATTCAAGAGTACACACAACGATTGAAAAAAGCGGATGGTATTCAGGACTTAGAAAATGAGCCAGCTTACATTCGTAGAAATATTACTTTGGATGAATCTATGCCAAGCGAAGAAGACAATACAAGCCGATTTAGCGTTTCAAAAGACGAAAACGGATCTTCTTTAAGCGGAAACAATTCTTTCTTACACGATAACGTAGACTAATGGGATTTATAGATACAATCAATGTGGACATCAAAAAAGCCATGTTAGCGAGAGAGAAAGGGAAATTGCAAGCTCTTAGAGATATAAAATCTAAATTGCTTTTGGAAGCTACATCAGGAAGCGGAGAGGTTACCGATGAAGTAGCCATGAAGATTGTAATGAAATTGTACAAGCAACGTATTGAAACATATGAATTGTACAAGAAAGAAGGCCGTGATGACCTTGCAGCGGACGAGAAGTTCGAAGCAGATGTGATCGGAGTTTACATGCCTAAAATGATGTCTGAGGAAGAGATCAAAACAGAAGTAGATGCAGCAATTGCAACGACAGGAGCGTCAGGACCTCAAGATATGGGGAAAGTGATGGGAATGTTGTCAGGTAAGCTAGCAGGAAAAGCAGACGGTAAAGTAATCGCCGATCTTGTTAAAGCAGCGCTACTGAATAATTAGCATTCTATCGTTCTTTCTTCAATTGTTGAGGAAAGAACTATTTTATAGTTGTAAAAGCCACGGAGTACAGGACCGTGGCTTTTTTGTTATACTTTCCTACGCAAATATATACTGTAACTGAGCGTTTTGTAATCATTATATGTACACTTAAGTGTAATTATGAAATTGAATTCTCTACTTCTATTTATCGGTTTGTTCGTTTGCGCTGTTGCGTATTTACAGTCGACAATAAAAGAATTCGAAGATTATGAACAGTGCTAGGTCGGATTCATCCTTCAAGAAGGAGATACCGTTTATAAACCCCAGTTCAATTCTGTTAAATTCGAAACAGTCTATTCAGGTAGTGATTATAAAAGCTATTGGCAGGTTAAGGTTGGAGATAGAACCGGGATTCTATCACATACTGGAAAAGTGTTAGTTGACTGGGTTTACGAAGACGTGAGACAAATATTTGACAGCATTTTTATTACATCTATCAATTCTAAGTATGGGATTATAGACCTTGCAAAAGACAAGATTCTTGAACCTCAATTCCAAAGTATAGATTACCATTATAGAAGTCAATACATAGAGGCTTGGAAGAACAATAAAGTGGGTGTTTTGAACTTCGATTACGAAACGATAATTCCATCTGAATATAATGCATTTTACTTACGTCAAAATGGCATTAATACCGAGTTCAAGGGTCATTACCTGATTGCAAAAAAGGGAATTTACCGCAGTCTTTTTAAACTTGATGGCACTCCGGTTATCGGCTCAGAAGTGAATTATATAGACATTGAACCAGCTTGGTTGGAGCGCAATTGTGAAGATAGTAAGGTTTATTTCAAGGCGGCGAAAAAAGAGAAAATGTATGGCCTTCTAGACGAACAACAAAAAGTTGTTATTCCCTTAAAATACAATTCCGTTTATGTTTTATCCGTAGAACTTGATGCGTGCAATCAAGCTTCACGTCCGGTTGTTATAATAACCAAAGGGGATAAACGCCAAGCATATGATATAGAACTCGGATTGTTTACAAAACAGTACGATGAACTTCAGTTTTTTGATGGACTCTATGTCTACAAAGACGAAACGGGATGCGGAAATTTAGATGAAAAATAAAAAAAATCGTTTTCAGCTTTCAAGGGAGGGGTTAATGTTTGTCAAAGTAAGCCCTAGCCATAATTAGATTACAATTCCACACGAAGATTTAGAAGGGATATTGAAAATGAATTGAGAATTTATTGAACCAATTATAGCTTGATTGGTACCAACGGGTAGTTCAATCATTTTATGAAAAAATTAGTTTGTTTTATTGTCACCATTTTAATTGTTGGTTCATCAATAGCACAAGTTGATTCCACTAGAAATGTTGTAAAGTCTTTAGTTAAGGTTCCTGAGCACCCAATGTTGTGGAATAATCTGCCTTATGGCCCTGAGGTAATTTATTATCCTTTTTACAACGGGATCCAAATGGTTGAAGTTGATTATTACAATCATGGATTGAGAGTAGGATCTTTTCAGGATGCAATTAACCCTAGAGGTGGTTCGTCATATGGGGACGCTCTTCAATGGCCTGCAAGAAACGCTTACTATTTTATCGATACGAAAGGTACCATTATAAAGGAGTTTGGCGATTCATCACAACTGCACGGAGTAGAATTTGATCTTGATTCGAGACGAACATTAATAACCCACAAAGAGCGCTTTGAACAAGCCAAAATTGTTGATGGTAGCCATTTTCTGAATGCTCAGGGAGCAACATGTGGAATGGAATATGGTCCGTTGTATCCAGTTTATGAACAGTATGCCAGTAGGTATTTTAGTACCCAAGGGACTAAACAAGGATTAATGGATACATTAGGATTTGTAAAAATACCAATGCTATACCGAAAGATTGAACTAATCGATTCGAGCTATTTGGTTCTTGATACCTTGGAGAAATGGGGGCTTTATAATACTGACTTCGAAATGACTATTCCACCTCATTTCCGAAGATTGCTAAAAATTAATGAGGATTTATTCGTCGCTTGTGAGCAAAAATGCGGCTGCATAAATGGTCAGGGAGAAGTTGTTATCGAATTCGATTATGACGATATTGAATTATTCAACCCTTACCAACTTACCTATTGTTATCAGAATGAGCTTACTCTAGTATCGTACCCTTATTCAAGTCCGTATTTGAAGTTTCATAAATCATGGAAATTTGGCATTATGAATAACTTGGGTGAGGAAATTGTTCCTGCGAAATATAGAACTATTGAATTGAGTGGGAATGGATTTTATGTAATGGACTCACTCAAGAAAATCTCCATCTTTGATAAGCAAGGAGTCCAATTAACGCCGTTTAAATACGAAAGGATAAATCTGAATCTACTGAAAAGTGGAGTGTATAAAGTCATCACTAGAGATGGTTGGGCAGCTAAAGTCAAGTACGGATTTGTTGATAGTACAGGGAAAGAATTAGGGGCGATAAAATACGACAAAGTTTATGATTTCCAGCAAGGTGCAGTTATCGTATTCATAAATAATAAGTTGGGTTTATTAAATATCAAAGGAGAAGAAATTACAGAAATTAAATACGACAACATCACGCATTTAATTGGGCAATACCGTCGAGTTAAGGTGGGTAAATTATATGGGTTGATTGATTCAACCGGCAAGGAGTTAGTTCCGCCAATTTATCGTTATGTATCGCACAAAGATCCTAAGTTTATTAAGTTTTATGATGATGAAAAATCCATTTTAATTCCAATATCGGAATGATTGAATTAATTCAATTGGAACCGTATCTTTGTCACATATCATTAGACAATGAAGATTAAAGCAGCCATGGTAGTCGTGAAAAATCATACACTTGAAGAGGTGGATGCTTATTTCTATCGGCCACTTAAATTCGAAACCGATTCTGATTTAATTGACGACGTTCCTCAAAAGGAATTTATGTTGAGGGTGCCAGTTAAATTGAGAGGTTATACCTCAATGATGAGTATCCCATCTATTATTTCTACTGTTGAGTCAGAAGATGGAGTGGACGTAATTTGCTCATGTAACGTGAATAGAATCCTTAAAATGGTGTCGATTGGAAGTCTTGTTCCAGCCTTATTTCTTGTTGCCATTTATGGAGGAAGTGAGAGTTCAATTGCATACGCTGCAATTTTGTACTTACTTCTTATCGGAGCTTCATTCGTTGTAATTCAATCAAGTTTAAGTGGACGCGCTGAAGATTATTTGAGAGCTGTTCTTCTAGGTCCAGATGATACCAAGTAAATTCACATGTTATTCAACATCACTTTTCTTGTTTTGTCTTCTTACTGAAATAATGCGTTGCGCAAAAAAGGCATACGAAAGAATCGTTAAGATCATTCCCAAATACGGGTTTTTAATAGGCGGGAGGTTTTCGAACTTATAATTATCAACCAGGATGGCTTCACCGTTTTTGTAAATGATGTCAACCTCCATTCCAGGCGACAATTTATTATAGAGGAAAGAATTAACTTCAATGTCTTCCAAGTAAATAAGTTCATTCGAAGATTTATTGATATATCTAATGTTCACCTTTATTACTGTAGCTCGCCCATGACGGGATTTATGTCTTTTGTTGACTACAGCCGTAGTTTTTGTCCCGTTAGCTTCAAAGTCATGCAATGTACTTTGAAAAGTAGCACTATAAATCCATCCAATTGGACCGAAGATGAGCCCGAAAAAGAAGATGAAAGACATTAAATTAAAGACAACCTTTTTTGTTTTTTCCATTGCAATAGATTGTGATTTCCCAAGATAGGATTCTTAATTTAGACTCAACACATTCAATAATTGAGTATTATCTCGCAGTTAAAGCCTTAATTTCTTCCTCGTTTGGAAACAAGTCCTTACTTTCACTTCAATGAAATTTACAGACCTCAAATTAGAACCCGAATTATTAGAGGCATTGTCCTATATGGGGTTCGAAGATGCTACACCAATTCAAGAACAAGCCATCCCAATTATTTTAAATAATGAAGATCTAATTGCTTGTGCCCAAACAGGTACTGGTAAGACCGGAGCTTTCGTTTTACCCATTTTAAATAAGTTAGTCGGAAAAGAAGATTCTAGCATTGATACAATGATTATTGTTCCAACGCGTGAGTTGGCAATTCAAATCGAAAAGCAAATTGAAGGTTTGTCTTATTTTGTTTCTGTAGGTTCAATAGCGATCTATGGAGGAGGAGGTGGAAAGGAATGGTCAATTCAAAAAGAAGCTCTCGAAGG
>JABSPC010000720.1 GCA_013215515.1 Crocinitomicaceae bacterium | reverse complement strand
TTATGGAAAAATACAATAATCGCAGACATCAAGGCATTGGAAGAATCGCTCCCAATATCAAATATAAAATGGCTGCTTAGTATGAAAATTAATAACTTAACAAGCTAGAGAAATGGTCCGACAGATGGGGAGTACTATATTAAACCTCGTCTTCAACGTTTTCAATTACCCATTTCATGCACTCATCCATCGAATCAAAGATGAGACTGTGTGGAATGCTTTTCGGAATTAGTCCAACTTTCTTTAACATCTTTCTCGATTGATCAGGAATCCCGACAATGAGAATTTTTATGTCTTTAGTTTCCAGTTCCGATATAATCTCTTCCATTGCATACACTCCCGATTGATCCATATAGGACACGTTTGACATTTGTATCACCAATGTAGTCGCGGTTGACGGAATCGTCTTTGTCAATTCTTGAATGTCACTAGTAGAACCAAAAAACAAAGGACCATTCATTCTTTTGACGAATACTTCTGCTTCTAGGTTAGAAGGGAGTTTGACAGTTGAATCGTGTGAATCGGCATCTGCCGCAGATTTTACCCAAGACCCTTGAACAGTCAAATCGCCCATTTTCTTCATGAAGATTAAGGAGGCCAAAACAAGACCAATACCAACTGCCGTAATAAGATCATAGAATGAAGCAACTAATAGCACCGTCAGCATAATCAATACTTCAGTTCTTGGCATTTTAGGAATTGCTTTCAGTCCTTTGTAATCCATTACACCAATACCAACTGTAATCAAAATTCCAGCAAGAACTGCCGCTGGGATTTTCGAAGCAAATGGTGCTATTGTTAAAAGGATAGCGAATAAAAATAGTCCTGCAATCATACCAGAGATTCGTGTCTTACCACCAGCCTTAATATTTACAACTGTTCTAATTGTTGCTCCTGCACCTGGAAGACCTCCAAAAACGGCACCGATACTGTTTCCTATTCCTTGTCCAATTAAATCACGATTCGGTTTGTGTTTCGTCTTTGTCATGTTATCGGCTACAACGGAAGTCAATAAAGAATCAATTGCACCAAGGAAGGCAAGAGTTAATGCACTTAAAATATAGGGTGTAATGGATCCCAGATTCATGCTGTAGAACATGGCGCCATTAAATGTAGGAAGCCCACTCGGGATTGTATCGATTTTTATGTAAGTGAGATTCATTCCTATGGCGACACCGGACATTATGATCAGAGCAACTAAAGTACTTGGTATGGCGGTTGTAATCTTCTTGAATCCATAAATTATAAGGATGGTTCCTAAGGCCAGACAGAGCTCTAGCCAATTAATGGCTTTAAGTGCGCGGGGAAGAACACGTATAGTTCCGAGGACTCCACTAGCTTCTTTGTTTGCTAATGTTTTTGCCTCTAACATAATTGCATCATTGCTAAGAGTATCGACAATGGCAATCGTAGTTTCTAAATGTTCTGTAACAAGAATTCCTTCCGCGGCTTCCTTTTTTAGAATTTTTTCAAGTATTACCTCTTCGGCCTGAGGCTTAAAATTATCAATTAATTTCGTGTCTTCATCAGCGTAATAACCAATCGATGGAAGGATTTGAGTCACGAGAATTATAATTCCAATGGCGGACATAAATCCAGATACAACCGGCGTTGGAATGTACTTTATATATGTTCCGATTTTCAAAAAACCAAGGATAATTTGAAAGACACCGGCCAACAAGAAAACGGTTAATATAGCCGGCAGTGCTTCCTTAATATTACCTTCGTTCATTCCAACAATTCCAGCAATGATCACCATACTTACGGCAGTCATAGGAGCCGTTGGTCCTGAAATTTGAGTGTTGGTTCCGCCGAATAAAGCTGCGAAAAAACCAACGAATATTGCACCATATAGTCCCGCGCTTGGACCTAGTCCCGAGCTTACACCAAAGGCTAATGCCAATGGTAATGCTACAATTCCTGCAGTGATACCTCCTAATAGATCACCTTTAAAATGTTTCAAGTCAAATAAATTTTTCATTAATTCCTTTTTTGTCCTGAGTCTAGAACGATCCCTTGATTAAATTTTTGATTGCGCTAATGCGCCTTAGTTTGCTAATGGATTAGCTAATCCGGGGAGGGGGAGTTGAAAGTTCTCTGCTAATGCTGTATAAGCTTTGCTGATGAACAAAGGTATTTGTTGATTTTGTATCTAATTCTGCTAAATCTGTGAGATCATGGGCAATTAATTCTTTTAACTTATCCTTAGATTCCTGTTCCTCTTCTTCGTTATCAGTTTCATCACTAGACTCTTCTTCATCAGAATTTTCTGATAATTCAAATTGATCATTTGAACCTGATAAAACATTATAAGAAGTGTACACAATTGGGAACACTAGGGCAAGCGTTAAAAGAAGTGTATATAAATGTGCGAATTTCACATAGCGAATATACACATTTCTTAATTATATATTTTTAAATAAAATTCCGGCTACTTAGAAGCCTGAGATTACATTAAATAAGCTTTTTTTTTAAGTAATGACCTGTATGACTAACCTTACTTTTAGCCATATCTTCTGGCGTTCCGGTAAAAACAATTTCACCACCATTTACACCGCCATCAGGCCCTAAATCAATAACATGATCTGCACATTTTATAACGTCTAAATTATGTTCAATTACGATTATTGAATGTCCAGCGTTGATCAATTCATTGAACGCAATAACCAACTTGTTGACGTCATGGAAATGAAGTCCAGTTGTTGGTTCGTCAAAGATAAATAGAGTAGAGGCGCTCGTTTTTCCTTTTGAAAGAAACGATGCTAGTTTAATTCGTTGTGCTTCACCGCCACTTAATGTACTCGATGGTTGTCCAAGTTTTAAGTAGCCCAAACCGACTTTCACGAGTGGTTCTATTTTTTGAGAAATCTTCTTCTCAATCCGATCATCAAATTGATTAAAGAAATCGAACGCTGATTGAATATCCATCTCTAGTAAGTCAGTAATCGACTTTCCATGGAATTCAATGTCCAAAGTTTCATTCTTGTATCGGCTTCCGTCGCATTGTTCACAGGTCAGATGAACATCTGCCATGAATTGCATGCCAACTGTTATTTCACCTTCGCCTTCGCAGACTTCACATCGCCCACCTTCAACGTTGAAACTGAAAAATCCAGGTTTGTATCCTCGGGTTTTCGAAAGCGGCAATCGAGAGTAGAGTTCTCGGATATCATCAAAGGCTTTAACGTAGGTAATCGGATTACTTCGAGATGATTTTCCAATCGGATTTTGATCGACAAACTCTACAGCTTTAATATGTGTTAGGTCGCCTGAGAATGATCTGAAATCACCCTGTTTATCGCCATATATACCTAAATATTTTCGGACTATCGGAAGTAATATATTTCTAACGAGCGTTGATTTCCCTGAGCCACTAACACCTGTTACGCAAACGAGATTGTGCAGAGGAAACGAGACATCTATGTTTTTTAGATTGTGCAATCTAGCGCCTTCAATTGTTAACTTGTTTCTCATTTTTCTGCGAACCGTAGGGACGGGAATCTTTTCTTTACCATTTAAGTAATCTGCTGTGAGACTGTTCTTAGCGTTGATGAGTTGTTTATGAGTTCCTTGAAAAACAATTT
>JABSPC010000072.1 GCA_013215515.1 Crocinitomicaceae bacterium | reverse complement strand
GTGAGTTAAGATATTCTTGCTAGAACTTAAATTAGCAAAATGTCAAAACAGAAAAGAAGTTACACAGCTGTCTTCAAACGGAATGCTGTGAAGTTGTCAGAAGAAAAGGATAATGTTGCAAAGGCTGCACGTGAGCTAGGTATCGGAGCTCAGTTGATCCACCGTTGGAAAAAAGAGCAAGATGAGTATGAGCACAACCGTTTTCCTGGTCATGGTAAAGCAAAGCTTACGGATGAACAACGAGAGATCGTAGGTTTAAAGAAAGAGTTACGTGATGCAAAGATGGAAGCAGAGATCTTAAAAAAGGCGATTGGCAATGTATTTGCTGCGCAAATAATGCGAACGACAGCAAAAATTTGGGTTCATGAAACAACACAAATTAAAATACCCTGTTGAGAAGATGTCAAAAATACTTGATGTGAGTACAAGTGGTTACTATAACTGGCTAAAGTCTGGTCCATCTGATTGATGGTTGGAGAATCGAGAAATCATTGAACTTATTGAGGACATTTTTGAAAAAAGTTATCAAAGTTATGGTTCTCCAAGGATGGCAGTCGAGCTAGAAAAACGTGGCTATAAAGTATCTAGACCACGAACTGCTCGGATGATGAAAGCTTTAGGTGTCGAAGCTCGAAGAACGCGAAAGTTCAAAAACACAACTGACTCGAATCATAACTATCCAGTCTCTCCAAATCTGTTGAATCAAAACTTTTCAGTGAAAAGAAGAAATCAAGTGTGGGTATCAGACATCACTTATATTGAAACAACCAATGGTTGGGTTTATTTGACCATTATCATTGATTTATTTGATAGAAAGGTAATTGGATGGTCTCTAAGCGAAGATATGACGGCTGAAAATACAGTTATCAAAGCTTGGTATGCCGCGGTTAAAAATAGACCGATCAGTAAAAAATTGATTTTCCATTCAGACAGAGGTTCCCAATATGCTAGCACAACTTTCAGAAATATATTGAAAAGCTACAAGAAACTTGTGGAACAAAGTATGTCAAGAAAGGGTAATTGTTGGGACAATGCAGTGGCAGAAAGTTTTTTCAAGAGCCTAAAAGTTGAATGGATTTACAAAAATCACTATGATGTTTATTCTGATGCTGAAATCTCTATTTTCAAATGGATAGAGACTTGGTACAACCGCAACAGAAGACACTCAGCTTTGAAGTACAAAATAATTAATGAACTGGAATTAGAAATCAATAATCAAAATATAGCAGCATGATCTTAACCTAGTGTCCATTTTTTTGTTGCACATCCATCATAGAAGGGTGGAATTTCTAAATTTCGATATCATTCTTCATGTATCTGTCTTGAACTCCCTATCCCCTCTAATTGGTTCTTGGTATATACACTTTGAATGTATATTTTTATCTAATAACTTAATGAATGGCTAACATACGAGCCCTGAACGTTAGCAATAATTAAAATGGTCAACCTATTTCGATAAAAAAAATTATAAATGAAGCACAATAATTCTTTCAAATTAATCCTTTTAACTTTCTTATTTTTTTCACTAAACGCCTGTTATTACAAACCGTTTATAGGTTACAAACTCAATAAGAAAGATTTCAAGAAATTTAGTAAGCTCGAAAAACTTGCCGGAGACAATTCAAATCTACAAAGAGATTATCATGTAAATAGATATGATTGGGACGTGGAAGTTTTCCCAGAAAAGAAAAGAATATCTGGAGAAATGAATATTCATTTCACAACCAACTCTGTCCAAGATACTTTTCTTTTTGACTTACAAAACAAAATGAAAATTAATACATTTAATTGTTCGGTAGGTTCCCCAAAAATTAAGAGAAAACACGATTTATTTTATTTAGTTTTTGATCATAACATACCTCGCAATACACGATTAAAATTAACGATTAACTATGAAGGTAAAACTGCAAATGTAGCAGGTGAAGGTCCGATACAATGGAAAGTAGACCAAAACGGCAGACATTGGATTTCAACATTAACAGAAGGTATTGGTCCACACTTCATGATGCCATGCAATGCATTATTGAGAGATAAACCTGATTCCTGTATAATCAATGTAACAGTTCC
Source organism: Crocinitomicaceae bacterium (assembly GCA_013215515.1). Lineage (GTDB taxonomy): Bacteria > Bacteroidota > Bacteroidia > Flavobacteriales_D > Crocinitomicaceae > UBA4466. The sequence goes on along the minus strand of JABSPC010000072.1, from coordinate 5,840 downwards.
AAGCAATCTAATTGCAGTTGCAAATGGCAAACTAAAAGCAATCGTTGAGAATAAAGCAATTAACACAAAAACTTACAAACATGAAATCACCAATCCAATCAATATCTATAACATCTCATTCAATGTTGGTCACTTTGTTAAACTGACAAAACCATATACTGATATCAATGGAATTAAACGAGAAATAGAATGTCAAGTAATCGATTCCAACAAAGAAGCCGCAAGTAACTTTTATGATCAAGCACCTCTAATTATGCACGAGCTTGAAGAAATGTATGGAGAGTTTCCATGGTGGAATGACGGTTGCAAATTTATAGAATCCACCTTCTCCGCAATGGAACATCAATCTGCGATTGCCATGGGGAATGATTATAGAACTGACTGGAAAGATTATAATACAACGCTAATACATGAATTATCGCACGAATGGTGGGGAAATAACATTACTGGGAAAGATTATTGTGACATTTGGATACATGAAGCGATGGCAACCTACTCTGAAGCACTTTTTCTAGAAAGAATCTATGGAAAAGAAGACTATGCAAAAAGAATCAATTCCTGTATCCAATCAACATACAACACCATTCCTATTTACAAAAAGTGCGATGTGCTGTATAACAGCTGGACCAACGATGCTGACCAAGATATTTATGACAAAGGAGCACTTATGATGCATTCGCTAAGAAAAGTAATAGATAATGATAGCCTCTTCTTTAAAAGCTTATTTATTATTCAACAAGACCTTTTTCACCAAAATATTACCACCGATGAACTAGTTCTAAAATTTAACAGCCTCCTCGGGCGGGATTATTCTTCGTTGTTCGATTGGTACTTAAATGAATTGGAACCACCAATCTTAAAATTAATTAAAGACGAGACTGAACATAATATTTACTACAAATGGGAAAAAGAAATTCCATTTTATAAGAAAGGTAAAATTGAAGTAAAAGTAGGTGACAAAATATTAATATTAACACCTACAACAATTTACCAGTCTCAAGAAGTAGCCAAAGTTGAATTGGTGGATTTTTTAATCGAAAAGTCGATTTATTACATCGTGGATATTGAAGACAGAAAATAACTATTACTAACAATATGTATGAAATCATAGCGCCACAAAGCAGGCCCACGGAACAAAGCTACAATTCATACATTAAAGATGTAGCACATGCCTCACCAGATGAAAACCATTGTTTTATGGACCATAATGACAAAAAAGTAACTGAACTAGTTCATAATAAAACTAAAGAAATAACATGAGAATTGGAATAATAATAGGACGTATCGGAGGGATTGATGGAGTTGCTCTAGAAACGACTAAATGGATTGACGTATTAAAAAAAATTGGCCATAAGGTCTTTGTTATTTCAGGAGAATTTGAAAACTGGAAAATGCAACGCCCGGATCACTTCCTCTGCCCCTTACTTTCATTTTTTTCTGCTGAAGCAGAATGGGAACAACGAAAGGCATTTTTTGAACCTGACAAATCCGCAGATAATCTAATGGATCATATTGAAAAAGTATCCAATCTCATATTTGTAGAACTTGAAAAATGGGTAGCTTTTAATAAAATTGACTGCCTTCTTTCAGAAAATGCCTCAGCACTTCCTTGTCACATATCCATGGGAGTCGCAATTAAAAAATTAGTTGAAAAAACAAGCATTCCAATTGTCACACATGATCATGACTTTCATTGGGAGAGAGGAGATAGATATCAATCGATTCACCCTGAAATCACTCAGCTTGTAAGCGACAATTTTCCTTTATTAATTCCACATGTAAAACATGCGGTGATTAACTCATTTGGTGTAGAAACATTTAAAAATCGATTCAATATCTCTGCTACAATGGTTCCAAACGTAATGGATTTTAACACTTCATTTGGGCAACCTACTAAAAAAAACGAACTCTTCTTAAGAAGAATAGGTGTTTCGAAAAATGAAATCCCGCTCTTGCAAGTCACGAGAATTGTGAGAAGAAAAGGAATCGAAACAGCCATATCATTAGTAGAAAAACTCAACGACAAAAATATAAAACTTGTAATTTCTGGAAATCACAACGATGATGAAAATAACACTTACTACAATGAACTGGTAGATCAAATTCATGATTTAAACCTTATGAATCAAGTAATTTTTGCTGCAGAAAAAGGAATAAACCATGTAGACCTTTCAGACTTTTATGCTCACGGTAGAGCTTGCACCTATTTTAGCACTTATGAAGGGTTTGGAAACGCTTTTATAGAAGCTGTACTGGCAAAAAAACCAATTTTTGTTAATGATTATAAACCCGTTTATAGTCAAGACATTGGTTGTCATGGATTTGAAACGCTTCTAATAGAGGATAATTTACTTACTGATAAAGCAGTGAAAAAAATGGCTGAAATCATATACAACCCTATGCTGGCTAGACAAATAGGGGAATTCAATTATGAATTAGGGAAAAAACATTTTTCATTTAAAATTTTGGAGCAAAAATTAAACCTATTATTTTCATAATTTGTGAAATAACTTCCTAAAGCTGGATAAAAATACCCATACTGCAGTTACAGATTTTAGTATAGGAAAATTAACTTAATCCAAAATAATATACGGTTAAATGAAATTCCTGAATAAGAAACCGAAACAAACCCATAAACCAACATCATGTCATTTCAAACTATAAAAGAAAAAAAAATACGTCAAAAAGAAAGTACAGTCGATCACATGCTGAAAAGTTTAAGAAAGAAAGAAATTAATACATGGTTCGATCTGGGGTTGTTTATAGATAAAGTTAGAGAGAGCCCGCCAAAATCAGAATTTCTTGGGGGGCATGATGATTACATCAAACATGTTGAAAATGGCGGCATAGGGTTAATCTCTTTTTATTTTACCATAGACGGAATTACAGTAGAAGCCAATAAATATAACCGTGTATTAAAGAACATTTTCCCTGAAACAAAAGTTCATTACATCGCAGGTGAAATTAAACCAGAAGCAAGCAGCTTAATAGATTCGCCTTATCAGAAAGAAATTAAGGAAATGGATGGGTTTGACCATTGGCCTCTTTACAAAAAGTTTTTCCATAAAAAGCTAGAAAGAGGAAGTAAGAATTACAATGAATTGATTACTGAGTTTTGGGAAGAAACTTTAACGATTACTGAAAAATTAGGGAGGTATGTAGAAGAAAATGGCATTAACTTATTATATACGATAAACGTATGTTCCAACCCTGGAAATGTATCATTAACCTTAGCCGTTATACTAATTTCAGAATACCTAGGAATACCAGTAATTAACAATAATCACGATTTTTATTGGGAGGGTGGAACCTCAAAAGTGAATATTAAAACGAAAGGACTTAAAAAAGGACCACGGGATTTTTTCTTTACTAATTCGCATGTGGGTGAGTTTTTCTCCATAATTGAAGTGCTATTCCCTTGGGAAAGAAAATCGTGGATGACGGTGAGTATAAACCAAATTCAGTATGAACATACCCTTCGTATGAATGGGCATAATCCGGCCAATGTAGCAAAAATTGGCACAGCCATAGACATTAAATCACATCAAAGCGTTAGTAAACGAAGTATCATCAGCGCTTTCAAACAAGTGGCTTCTATCTTCTCTAATGATGACAATATTGTTATTGCACATGAAACGAGAAAGCACATAACAAGCGATAGGTCTAAAGAACCCATTCTTTTAGGCCATAGGGAAATATCCGATTTAGATTTTGTAAGTAACAACGTGGTTTTCTTACAGCCCACTAGAGTTATTAATAGAAAATCCATTGAACTAAATTTCAGATTAATCAGTAATCTCATTTTGCAAGAGCGGTTTCGACAGAAGTTTTATGACAACCCTGGCTTAAAAATTACACTTTTAGTATCCGGACCAATTCCTCTTGGTCAAAAAGATTATTATCAAGAGTTGCTGTTCGATTTTAGTTTGTTTCTTGAAAGTCTTCCGAATGAATTTAAATCTAAGGTGTTTTTAGGATTTTTATTTAGTGCTTTTGATAAAGACGAATACAAACAAAAATATAACGCACCTATAGACATTTGGCAACTATATCATATTTCATCTTTAATTCTATTACCTAGCCAAACAGAAGGTCGTGGTTTGCCAATACTAGAGGCTGCTGCGAGCGGTACTCCAATATTCTGTAGGCAATATGAACCTCGTGAAGTTTACGAAGAAGTTATCGGAACCAATTTGGATGAGAAAGATCGATTAAGGGTATTAGAATTTAAAGGTAATCGGTTTGCTAAAAAACTATTGAATAAAATCATTGACCAAGTTTTTTACCCACAAAACAATGTAGAAGATATTGCTCATAACATCAATGTTATCAAGAACAGGTTTAGCTACAAGGTGCTAGAAAAAAACATGAGGGATGTGGTTGAAACCCTAGCGTTTCAGCTGCTCTCTAATTATCAGAAAGACAAAGAAACCGAACAGTTTAAGGAGCTATTAGATGAATATAAAAAAGTCTATAATTATGACCTCCCAGATTTTCAAGCTATAATGAACACTAAAACCAGAGAGTATCTGCCTGGTTTTGGTAAGCTCTCCTTTATGATTTATCTGAAGTCCTTGATCGATCCAAGCTATTTTAGAGTAGAAGAGCAAGAAATTAGGGGCAGAGTTTTTCGTTTTGCAAAAAAAATAGAAACTGCACAAAACGAATTATCAGACACCACCCGAGAAGATGTTTTGATCTTCTATAACCTAGTAGCAGCTATTTTTCAAATGCAGGGCAAAGATTTTGAAACTCAACACGACCATTCCTTTGCTTATAGGCATCGAAACAAAAAACGAATGGTTTATATGGACTACACATTTCAAGAGTTAATGGGACTGGTTAACATGATTCATCACATGGTGTTTCTTCCCATTAAAAAAAATCTTCCTGTCATTTCTCCCCAGTTTTTTACTGATTGGGAACTTGCATTACACCAGCTCACAAACAGCGAAGTATTGGAGATTGACGACAGAAATAGATTGACAAACACACTTAAGAAAAATGTTCCTGTAGGATATTTCCCTGGTAAGTACATCAAACATGAAATGGAGTACTTTGTATTACAGCCATTTAGGTCTAGACTTAATTTAGGGATTGAAGAGGAATTAACTGAAGAATTAGTTCAGAAAGAAAAAAATAACCTTACAACCACCTATGTTTTTATTCGTTTTCCCGATCCCAATGTCGGGTTTTCGAACACGCATATTAAGAGCTATATTGAAAGTGAAACAGAACCCGAACTCACTTTATTGTATAGGCATGGGTTAGTTAAAATTGTTAGAACACAACAATGGTGTAATGGTGTGCATTTCGCTCAAATGGGGCCAGAGGCATTAGCAGTTCTTCGAGAAATAAAAGAGAAAAATGGTTTTATTGTGACTAGTGGAGAGAATGCTAGTATGATGACTGACATCATTAACATTAACCATTTTCATATAGGAAAAATACAGGATAAGATAGCCGGAAAAATAATGGGTATATCTGTTAATAGTGGCTTTATTCAATTTGTACCTGCTGGAGTAAGAACAACAATATCTTACCCTACACCAATTCAAACTTCCAAAGACTTTCACAATGCTCTAAATTCTTCGTTGTTTAAAAAATTATCCGATAAACTAGGTGAAGACAATCTGTTTAAACTCATCAGTAAAGATGCAGAAACCAACGGAACTCCCATCATTCCATTTTTAAAGGAACTCGACAATGTTGAACAGAAAACAAAGCTTTCGGCACTAGCCGTAACCCAACTATATTTAAGTGGGGTTTATGCCGATGGTTTGCCTTGGTCTGGTGTAATGGCTGTAACAAACACAAAGAAAAGCAAGTGGAATTTTAAT
>JABSPC010000719.1 GCA_013215515.1 Crocinitomicaceae bacterium | reverse complement strand
GTCTAAGGTCTATTCGAGCGATATAAACAACCGAATTCGGATCTTTCTGTGTCACAACCATTAGTTGAACAGCCTCGTGAACCGACTTTTCTCGAATCTTGGAATTCGGAAAGTTCTTTTTGAACTCGGTCAATTCAAAATTAGCCGCTCAAAATCTCTTTTTATGTGGGCTTGTAATTGGAAAAAAGGAATTTTTCGTTCGATACCAATGTATTAAATCCCCCTTTTTAGTTGAATACCCACCATTTTAAATGTTGACTTTGCTCCTCCGCGTTGTAAATATTCATTAACGGAAACCAGACCGCGCCTTATATCAAAAGTAATTTCTTTGGATCGCTCATCTATACCCCTCCATTTAAAAAAGGGTAGTTTTTCATGGTAGGAACACTTGAGCATTGTACCAAATGAATTTTGAACAAAAGTCAAAACAACTTTCGCCTTTATTGGCTTAGGTTGTGTAATTGAAACTTCAAATTCCATGATAGAATTTTCAATCAAGGTAACCCTTTTGAGTTCACCTTCACCTATAACTCTCCCCTTCCATTTCACAACAGTCTTGTCCTTTGACACTTCCATTTTAGCCGTCGGATCCGAGACAAACCAGGGCATCCAATATTTCCAGCTTTCAAAATCACAAAGTTGTGCAAAAACTTCATCAACTTTAACTCTAAGTGGAAACTCCTCGAAAACGTGAATTTCAGCCATATGCATTAAATAATTACAGATTACTCTACAAAATTAAGCATAAAACTAGTCTCTTACAATGAGTACAAGTACTCTAAATTCACATAGTGATGAGTACATTAACCCATAAAATTGAGTATTTCTTCCTATTAAAGTGTTGGAAATACAACTTCAGACTCCAATTCAAGTTCAGGAGTATCTTTTGGGCTGTTCAAATAAATTTCCATTGGAAAGACCTTCTTGTTGGGTTTAAACTTCTTCGCGCCTTGTCTTGAGTATTGTGCCGACCAAACATTCCCTGAATATTTATACGGACCTTTATGGTGAATCGAATGTACTTGAGTAGAAGGTACATCTCCCATTCTCATTCCGTCCAACAAAACGGTAATTGGCTCCGTGACAGGAACGCAAGCTGTATAAATAACCACACCTTTAATTGCGTCCCATTTCTTATAGATGGAAAATGCTGGGCCTGCAACTTTATCTTTATGAGTCCCCATCATGAATTCCATTAGCTTCGTATAATCCGTGCTCATTGCATCGGAAAGACCGTCAACCGTACAAGTTCTATCCATACCAACGTAGCTACAGCCTTCAAATTGGCGCATTCCGTTAATTGTCAATTCAGAATTCACCTTACCGACTTCAACGTATTCTTTCAACATTAAAAGTCCTCTTTCATAATCCATACCAACGAAAGTCTTCATCATTTTTATCATCCAAAACATGAAAAATGGCAACGAACTATCCATGGTCCAATGAACTCTGGTTCCATCACCTTCTGGCTTTAGAATGAATGATACTTTAGCTTTTGATTTAAACGGCTTGAGGAAAATTAAATCGTAATCAACTTGTTCGTTCTCCTTTTCAGACAAAACTGTCATGTTTCCTGTTCCGGTAATTTCTCCTACCCAATCGTAATATTTACCATCCTCTTTGATATTCAGCTTCGTTCCAGGATCGGTAATCAACCAAGGCGACCAAGTTTTCCAATTGTGAAAGTTGCTGATTACGGCATATACTTTATCGGCACTTGCGTCAACAAAAACTGATTTATCTATGTGAACTTTAGGCATTTAAATTAAGATTGGCGTTAATAATCGATAGCTAAGATACTTATTTTCTATAAATTGTATGGCCTTTAGATATTAGAAGACAAGCTATCTTGTATTTGCCCACACACACTTTTCATTTTTTTAGAGTTGTACAAAATAACGTAAGATATTGTTGAAAGAATAGACTTTGATCAGATTCAATCCGTAACAGATTCATTAGTTTTAATTATAATCTTGATCTACTTCAAACGAATGAAAAAATTATTGACTGTACTTTTAATTCTACTGACTTCATGTTCGGCGAATAGTCAATTGACTGCATTTGAAGATTATAATCAATGCTATACTGGATTTACTTGACTCCAAAGGCGATACTATTTGGCAACCTCAATTCGAAAGTGTCTACTTGTATACGCGGATTTACTATAAAGTAAAGGACTCAATAGCTAAATATTGGATTGTCGAGCGAGGACAGAAATTTGGTCTGATTGATGTTCATGGCACAATTATAATCGAGCCACAATATGAAGAGTTTGACATAATCGAATGGACGCCGAAAGAGCTATTTATAATGGTTAAAAAGGTGAACCAATGGGGATTTATCAATCAAACAGGCACCCCCCTTTTACCAATCGAACATTTTTCATTCACTTTCGATTATGGAAAATTTATAACCGTTCACGAAAGCCAAGAAGGTGGGGAATGTTCAATAGTAACTATGAATTGATCCTTCCCGTGATTTATGATGATTTCAAAAGGCATTATCCAACATACCATGGTGAGGGTGATAGACCACCGATCGGAGTTTTAGATGGAGTCTATATTAAAGAATACTCAGCCTTTTTTGAATTGAAACTTGGTGGCAAATACGGTCGAGCCGATACAACAGCTAAGGTTATTATTCCGCCCATATATGATAAAGTAATCAGCAAAAGAGAGGCGTTCAACTGTCATAATTCAAAAATCTTCTTGTAAAATACAAGATGAAGATAGCAATTACGGCGTTTACAATGAGACAGGAAAAACTCGTCGTCCCGCTTGAATATGATCTCATTGCAATCAATAATTTTCAAATGGACTCTTGTAGTAGCCCAACATTAAACCATGCGCTTTGCAAAAAGAACGGAGCTAAATTCTATGTAATCAACCTTCAAAATCAAAAAAGATCTGAGGTTCATAAATCAATTCGAAATGTAAAAGGGAGATCGATTTTCTACGATGGGAAAAAATGGGGAATCCTGGACACAAACATGCAGTTGATCTACGAGAACAAGCACTATTACAATTGGCAAAGACTGGCGGAGTAATTCGGTGAAGGTTTCAAATAAATGGAAGAGCTTAAGCCACGACGAGAAGGATAGGGTTTATAGTTACGGGAATGCGGACCTGGTTGGAATAATCAATTATAAAAATGGGAATATGATTCCTGTTGAATATCACGAAATTTTGATCAAGCACGATCCGAAAGAAATCTTCTACTGGGCCAAGAAGTCTTACAGTGATTACGTTCAACTTGATATTTACAATGAACAAATGTCAATAATTCGAACTCTTAAGTACAAACCAACGAGAGGTGAAAATGATTTGGAGGACGAACGAATGCGGGACATAAACGATGTTGTTTACCCATTGGAATTGCGCAATGGTATGCTTGGAGCGATTTCAGCCAGTCGACAAACCATCATCCCTTTTGAGTTTACGAAAATGGATACTAGGATCACAAGATCTTACCGCAATCGGGAATATGAAGTCGACTACTTTATTCCGATCAGGATTGGTCATTACGAATATTCGAATGACAAAGAAATGCACATTTTTGATTTAACAGGAAAAAAATTATCCCCTGATGGATGCGACATAATATACAAGTAGATGGACAGCTTGTACATTTCTGTTACGGATGAAAAAATGACAATGTATGATTTGGGTTTCAATATAATTATCGCGGATTGTGATAACATTTTTGTTTATCAATTAGTTGATAGGAAATGGAATACAATGTCCCGCGAGGAGCTTAATTCAAACGGCGAAAAAGTCTTTTATAGCCTAAGAACCAATTATGTAATCAAAGACAATAAGATCTACCAGTTTCATGAAAATCAATGGTTATTGATGGATGAGAGCCAATTCCACTTCAATAATGAGGTTAAGCTATTCAATAGATATGTAATTACTCGGAAAGGCGAATTACTGGAGAGTAGCTGCTATCAAGCAATAGAATCTCAAAACCATTATTTACTTACCTGCTACGACAAGCTTTCTATCTATGATTTTAGCGGAGAATTTGTTGATTCCTTCACCGGGGTTTCCGTTGCTTCTCGCTCCCAACAGTACATTAAAATTCGATATTTGAATGATAAAATGGGACTGTATGCGCCTTGGCATAAGAGCTGGAAAGTCAAACCGATTTACTATAACATTTTCCCAATCTCTAGACGACGCAGGCAAGAAAACCATCATTTCTGGGCAAAATTAGAAAGCGAAGGCGAAAAACAGCTTCCTTTCGAAACGGACTTCCCAACCGTAGTGCATGAAGCAAGGATAAACATTATTCAATCGAAGAAGAAGTATGGAGTTATTGACGCTGAATTTAATGTCGTGCTTCCACCAGAGTATGACCACATCGCTTATTCCTCCGGAGATTATGTGATCAGAAAAGGAAAGTTGTGGGGGAGTACTTACGTACAATGATGGATTCATAGAACCACAATTTGACAAAATAGGTTTGAGGGTACACGACAATGGACGACTCGTTTTCTTAGGAGATAAAGTTGGAGTTCTTGACTTGGATTTAACCATGTCGTTCCCGCTAACTGAAAGTTCCAAAATCCTTGATTCAATGAGTCTCGTTGATATATTGTAAATTCAATTACCGATTATGACCAACCCAGACTTTAGGCATCATGCAGTTATCGGCACAAATGAATTGGAATTGTATCGAGAAATCAACAATGAAAATATCTTAGCAAATGCAGGAGAATACTCTACAAAATTTAAATTCCTTCCAATGGAAATCAATCGCATTTACACCAATAGAATTGTAAATAATGAAATCCCAATAACTAAAACAGAAGAATCCCGGTCTACATCCACTTGGTTTTACGGTGACTATTATTACTCACGAATAAGCTACATGAGCACCAACAAATGGATACGGAAGAGAATTCAATATGGTAAACAATCCAAAATTTACTACAATTACAAGATTGTAGACCACGAATTGGTTCCAATCAAATTTGACGATTTATTTATCGACACCAACTACCATGACATAATTGATGGAATGATTGTAGACGTTATGAATGCGAATCATTTTTTTGTCCCTCCTACATTAATATACCGAACATAATGGCAGATTTAAAACAGCGATTTGTCCTTTCAAAAGAAGGAATACGTTTTAATGAAATCAACACCGGTTAGAGCTCAATAACACTTCCTTACAATAAGTTGAATGCAATTTTAAAGAATCCGGAGCAATTTAAATTGTAATTATTTCTAAGGCTCTGGGTAAACCTCTACTCCAACCATCGCTTGAACCTCTTTTATGAAATTACCCAAAGCAACTGTGTCTTCATGAAAAGACGATCCACCAATCAACGCCTTTCTTTTTCCATTTTGCTTTAAAAGAAATGCGTTCATTATCTTGCCCATAGGCATTGGAGTTGTGATCAAAGAAACCTCATCAATTTCAGAAAAAGGGACTATTTTACCTCGAAGGTTGATTTCTTTTTTGTCCTTATAAATTGTTGTTGTAGGAGTGCCTGCCAATAGACCTTTAACGATGAATAACAATACCCCTAATGCAAACAGCACGATTCCTCCATAAAAGAACACTCCACTAAACATAAATGCAATCCAACCTGGAACGTAAGCCTCAACATTGACAAAATATCCAATAAGGAAAAACAACATTCCCATGACGACTACAACCATTCCAAATTTTTTGGCTGAGTTTCCTTTCTCGTTTATTAAAATTCCGTCTTCGGTTCTGTACGCGTCGAATAGGTCTATGCTGATTATAGATTCCATGTGTAGTTTGTTTAAGTTAGTATGATTAAAAATAGAAAAAATCATCCAATAAAAAGCCCCATCTTGGAATTCCAAGATGGGGCTTCAGTATTTTTTTAGCGATGCTTACTTCAATACGTTCAAGTTAACTTGAGTTCTAGCAACGTTATCACCTAATGAGACATTAAGGATATATTGTCCATTCTCCAAAGCACTCGTGTTGATTGTGAAGTTGTTTTCACCAGAAACACCGTTGTAAACTTCAGTAGAAACTAAAGCTCCAACTAAATTGAATACTTCAACAGTTACGTCAGAAGGTACGTCAAGACTAACAGATACTGTAGCACTTGCTGCAGCTGGGTTAGGGAAAACAGCGATATCATTTAATAAAGCATTTTGCTCATCAACTCCAACAGCACAACTCATTACAGTTGGTGTAAATCCAACACCTGAAAGTGCAGTTTCGAATGATGCAAGATTATAAATTGGATAGATATCATCAATTTTCAATGTCATGTCTGGACCAACTACACAGTAAGTTGGGTATGCAATAATTCCAAATGCCATATTAATAGCGTTTCCACCACCTTGAGTTCCTGAAACTGCCGGAGCTGGGTTAAATCCAGTTGACTCAGAATAAGTTGATTCAAAATCCAATACTGCCGCGTCATCATCACCATCATCTATAGAGATACAAACAACATCTCCTTCGTTGCATCCATATTTCTCGTGAAATTCGCTAAAAGTTGGTACTGTTACTTGGCAAGAGGAGCAACCCACATAGAAGAAATCCAAAACAACCCATTTCCCAGCATTCGTGTAATCACTTAAAGTATGAGAGACACCATGAACATCTGTAATTGTAAAATCGTCAACAGCTCCGCCTACGGGATACGTTGTTACTTGAGCTTTTAAGCCAAAAGTTGCTGTTAAAATAACAGCAAGAGATAATAATTTTCTTTTCATAATAAGGATTTTATAACATTTAACTAAATCCAAGTTAAAAAAATTTAAAAAACCCGCTAAACCGTTTAGTACGGACTATTGAAGAGCTATTTTGCCTTTCCCCTGTATGAAAGTGCACCCGATGGGCATTTGTCAATTGTAGACATAATTTGCTCAGACTCTCCTTTACTAATATCAATCCAAGGCCTACTCTCAGGATTGAACACATTGGTGAATTCTTCACACAATCTGCAGCATGTTTACACTTACCAGAATCCCACGCTATCGTTATATCATCATTACTGTATTCCTTCACTGTTTCTTTGATAATTACTTTTATATGGCGCTTACTAAACTTCCAAGAACTTCTTTTATTTCAGATTCAGTAGTCTTGTCAAGTATACCGTCATTGTAGTGCTCATCGAAACTTCCCTATGCATAATGCCCAACAATTTCAGCACCTCTGTATGGCATGATATCTACCAAGTGATTTAATGCAGATAGTCCACCTCTTGGCCCGGTGAAGTACTCAGAAAAACAGTTGGTTTATTTTGAAATGCTTTTTGTTCGATTCTAGAAAGCCAATCAATTGTATTCTTCAACAATGCACTCATTGATCCATTGTGCTCTGGGGTTGAAATAATATATCCATCAACCGATCCCATTTTTGCACTTAGCTTTTTCATCGATTCTGGAATCCCCTTTTCTGTTTCTAAATCAATTCCATAAAGCGGGGCATCGTAATCTCTTAAATCAATAACCTCAACCTCATTGCTTTCAACCAATTCAGCCGTTGCTTGAACCAGTTTTTGGTTAATTGAATTCTTGCTATTACTTCCTGAAAATGCTAATATCTTTCCCATAACTCTGTATTTTAATTTCTGGTTTGAATGTCAAACATAAACATTCCGCGGTATTTATTACCATGGTAATTGATCTTTATTCTAAGATTTCTTTTACACGACCAACTTTCCCATCTTCTAGTCTTACTTTAATCCCATGGGGATGGAAGCTGTAATTGGTCAATATGTTTTTTACATTCCCTTCAGTCAACTCACCGCTGCTTTGATCCTTCTTCAAAACAATAACAACATAGGCTCCTATTTCAATATCATTTCGTTGTTTTCCGTCCATTTTCAATCATAAAAAAAGCGCCTCTACTCGAATACGAATAGAAGCGCTTAATACTATTAAATTAAACTATTATGCCTCCTTGTCTTTTGCTGTGCAACCATCCGCGCAAGCTTCAGTACATGTGTGCGCTTCATCATGTGAGTGAGCCGAAGTACATCCATCCACACATTCATCACCACAAACGTGATCTTCTTTTGCACAACATGCTTTCTTACAATCTTCACCACATTTTTCCTTATCAGCGCAACATTTTTTCTCGCAATCTACAGTGCATTCTGTTTTTGCAGATTTGTCATCATCTTTGTCTGAACTATCTGCTTCAGCTGAACACGAAAACAATGCAAGAGATAATACCGCAGGGGCAATAAATCTTAAAAATTTCATATGGTTTTTATTAGTTAATTAAATTCAACAGTAATGTACGGATTCAAGGTCAAAACCTTACACTTTAAATGTGAATAAATGTTACTGAAATTTAATCTTAGCTACTTTTTTGTGAATCTGATTAATCTCCATTACACCTGCAGATCCATACCAAGGATGCATCTCCATAATTAGCGATCCAGCTTGTGCAGCTGGATCCGATTCAGTCAACTTCCTTGCCTCTTCAACTGATTCCACATCAAAAATATAAATTCCTTTAAGGTCTCCGTCATCCAAAAATGGGCAGGCAAGAACTAAAACCCCTTCATTTGCTAAACGCGTAATATTCGCCATATGCGCCTTTTGCAATTCAATACTTTTTTCTTCTTAGATATCACGATTTGGACCTGCCTTCAATAAGACCATAACGTATTGATGCATTCCATATTCATCTGCCTGCAATTGACTAGCATAAAGCGAATCAAATTGAACGATTGTAGTATCCTGAGACAAACCAATTAATGAAAACCAGGAAAATAAAAAAATAAGAAATAGTTTATTCATAGCATTAGAATTGAGGCTTCCACTTCTCGTTAAGAAGGTCGATTAATTTATTAGCTGTTGTACTGAAATAGCGCTTTGTTCTATATCCACTTACCCAAATAATACCATTAATTGCATTGGTCAAGAAAATTTCGTCGGCGACAAGTAAATTTTGGGGCAAAACATTACACTCGTACACTTTTATTCCATTCTTAATGGCAAGATTAATCACCTGCATCCTCATTGTGCCAGCCAAACAACCTTCCTCTAGTCCTGGGGTATACAGCACTCCATTACTTACAACAAATAGGTTCGCAGAAGTACTTTCTAAAACCCCACCTTGGGTGTTTGTTATTAAATAATCATCAAGTCCTTTTTCTTTTGCCGTAATTGCCGCAAGAATATAAATCAATCCGTTTTTTGTCTTATAATTAGACAGTTTGCTTCTTGGTTTCTTGAGGTCCATAAATAAATCAACTTCTATTCCTCGTTGATTTAACTTAAAACTGTTCGACTCCATTGGATATACCTCGATAAAGTATTCTACTTCGTTCGACTCAGGTGCGTAAGTACCTCCCATTGAACGGTCTAGTGAAATCCTGCATCGACCACCTTCTGTAATCTCTGACTTCTGAAGCAACTCACTAATTTTATCTCCGAAGAATGATTCATTATAATAACCCGCTGGACGCATCTTAATCATCTTTGCTCCTTCAAGCATTCTGAGAATATGATTTGTCAAATTAACCGGTCTACCGCGAACTATTCGAATACTTTCAAATACGCCATCACCATACAAATGACCACGATTACCAGCCTGAATTGTTGGTCCGCCGTTTTCTAATATGGTTCCGTTACTATTTACGTATAACATGGTCTAAGAGAATATATCGAGGAAATCTTTCCCCTTATCAATATTAATAATTAAAACATAAGCAATCCCAAAAATGGCTCCTCCTATGTGCGCATCGTGAGCTATCCCCGACTTTCCTTTTCTGTCTTGGTAAAATTCAAAAGCCAGATAAAGAGGGCCAAAAATATAAGCAGGAATATCAATTGGTATGAACATTAAATTAATATTCACTGTTGGATTCCACAATATAGCAGCAAATACAACTGCTGAAACTGCTCCCGAAGCCCCAAGAGATCGATAAACCATGTTGTCTTGATGTCTAATATAAGGAATCAAGGTTGAAAAGAGCCCCCCTAACACATACAAAACTAGAAAATGTGCCTGCCCTGTTAACTCACCATATTCACTATACAACGAACCATCGACACCAACATACTTATAGGCGTCTGCTGTTAAAAACAGATCCCCCAGAAAATACAAAGCCATCATATTAAAGGCCAAGTGCATGTAATCTGCATGGATCAATACATGTCCAAAAATTCTAGCATAATTATTGTGGTGCTTGACATCGTATGGGATATACATCAGTTTTTCCTTCAAACTGCTGTCTTTGAACGCCATTAAAGAAACTATAATTGTTACTATTAAAATTACAGTTAGAACATTAAACTCCATTTAAACCTTATCTTATGATGATATTTCTACGGAAAGTTAATGATTTTAACGAATTCTGAATACATTTGACTATGAAATCACTGCTCACACTTTGTATACTACTACTGGTTATTTCTGCATGCTCAGAAGCCGAAAAGTCAAAGGAAGAAATCCAATCTTTTGAGCTTCAAAACATTCCCGTAGACAAAAAAATAAAAAAAGCCTTGTCTGCTGATTATTTAAAATCAATTGGACTTGATAAATCAGCCTTATCCTATTTGACTAGTTACTACAAAAAAAGAAACTATCAACCCCGCTGGATAGATAAATCGGCTCTTACCGTAGAAGGAGAAAAACTTAAAAAAGCACTACAAGAAACGTTCGTTCTTGGAATTCCTAGAGATCGTATTAAATATGGTACAACGAAAAACTTCATTCAAGATGAATTATGGCTTACAGCTACTTCGTCTAAAATCATTAATGACCTACAGAATGGAATTATCGATTACGAAGGAAAAAAGAAAAAGAAGGTCGATTTTGTATCCGCAGATCAATTGGATGACCTTTTCAATTTTAACGACTCTATCGACATCCGACAGCAATTTATGAAATTCGGACCTATAGACACCAATTATATGGTTATATGTCGAGGTCTTATTGAATTTACGGATACTTATCCAATGGACACATCTACTTTTGAAGTTCAATCAATTCGATATGATTCGATGGCTATTGAAAAAGCCCAAATCGCGCTTGTCTCTAAAGGATATTTGAAAGAAGGAATTAAAGACAGTTTAGGCGTAACCAACGCTCTCAAAGTGTTTCAAGAGCACAATGGTTTAAAACCGGACGGCGTTATCGGTAAATATACTTCGCAGGCTTTAAATGAAAGTACTGTCCGAAAAGTAGAACGTGCAATTTTAGCCCTTGACAAAATTCGATCTCAGCGTATATATCCAGAGAAATACATTCGAATTAATATTCCGGAATACAAACTTCGATTAATTGTTAATCACATCGTCAAAAGTGATCACAACATCGTCGTAGGTAAATACGCCAACCAAACACCAGAATTAGAATCAAAACTTCGAAAGATCGTTGTATATCCTTATTGGAATGTACCCTACTCTATTTCAAGCAAAGAAATTCTTCCTGCTCTCAAGCGAGATCCTGGTTATTTGGCTTTACATGATTACAAACTTTTGAAGAAAGGCGAAGAGGTCGATCCTTTAACAGTTGACTGGAAGAAAGTCCGTCAAAATGCTTTCCCATATAGAGTTCAGCAACAACCTGGACCTAGAAATAGCCTTGGAATTATCAAATTTGATTTCTACAATGAGCACAGCGTTTATTTTCATGACACACCGAGTAAAGGTTTGTTTAGCGCAGATGTTAGGGCTTACTCTCACGGATGCATGCGAACACAACACCCTGTAGATTTGGCAAAAGCTATCCTCGATTTGGATTCGATTCCGTATAGAAGAAACGTTGTGATTTCTGATACGCTCGATAGCCTTCTAGCCCGCAATACAAACATTGAAGTTCGATTGATTGAAACGGTTCCAATCTACATCGACTATGTAACTGTCGCACGAGTAAATCAACGAATGGTCACCTACTTGGACATCTATGGAAGAGATGAGGAATACCTCAAAATTATGCGTGAGTAAAACACAAATAATCGGTAGATTTGTTCAAAAAAAATTATGCCGATAATTTCGCCTTCAGTATTATCTTGTGATTTCGCAAATGTTCAGCGAGATGTAGAAATGATTAATCAATCTCAAGCCGATTGGTTTCACATTGATGTAATGGATGGTGTTTTCGTTCCGAATATTTCCTTTGGATTCCCCGTATTAAAAGCCATCAGTAAGCATGCGACTAAAACTATTGATGTTCACTTAATGATAGTGAATCCCGATCAGTACGTTGAAGAATTTGCTAATGCTGGAGCTAATATATTGACTGTTCATTATGAAGCATGCACGCACTTGCACCGAACAATTCAATTAATTAAATCTCATGGAATGAAAGCAGGTGTTGCTTTAAATCCGCATACAAATGTTGAAGTATTGAACAATGTAATTGAAGATTTAGATTTGGTCTTAATCATGTCGGTAAACCCTGGTTTCG
>JABSPC010000718.1 GCA_013215515.1 Crocinitomicaceae bacterium | reverse complement strand
ATTTTTTAAATTGCCTCCAACCCCGGCTGCAGTTTCACAATTTATAGTGATTGACCACTTCAGAATTACGAACGAAGCTCTCAATGGAATTTCTGGCGGATAGAGTGCGCGTAGTAACCGAGCCGATTTAACTCCTTTATTGCCCTCTCTTGCAGACCCCCAATATAAAATGGGATGAGGGAGGACACGAACTTTGTATTTAATCTGTTTAGCCACTCTTATGCTGTCTCCATCTTCAAGAAGAACTTGAAGCTTCGCCTCACGATCATTCCCAGGTTTAATTATGTATTCGTTGGGCCTAACTTTGTACAAAGTGTCGCAGTTCGTGCATCTTAGTTTGATTTTTGAATCACCACTATTGGTCACTCCAACAGCAATTTTACTTGAATATCCTCGATAAAGAACAGTCATGTCAGTCATTTCTACGGCAGCCATTGGTTTTGACTATGGGAAGAGAAGGCCGTGAAAACGACGAATAATAGGCTCAATTTCATAGTTGATTTTTTAAGGATGTATTCCATATCTAAATAGATTTAAGTTGTTGATCGCATTAGCTTTGTCAATTAACGCTTTCTCGACATGGTAATTGACTTCACCTAGTTCTCTAAATTGAAGTCTGATTTGTCTTTTGGAAAGATCCACCTTATTGGCATCCATTGATTTTTCAAGTACGGTAAAAGTATAAATTCCATCTGCCCCTCTTACATTTTCAATTTTCTCTCCCGCTGTTGCTCGCGACATGATTCCAATTAAGCTTGGGTCAAAATTATTCCCTATCTCTACACCTTTGAAATTGACAACTTCGGTTAGTTTATTGTTTTTAGATTTAGTTCTCTCTATTATTTGTACCCCTTGTTGATGTTGAATATAATCTTCTTGAATTTTGTCTTTAAAATCTCTGTATTTCGACGTCCCATTTTCAGAACGATTTGTAATCATTAAGACTGAAAACCCGTTTTCATTCCGAATAGGGCTTAGTAAAAGGTCCCCCACTTTAGCCTTTTCACCAAAAACAAATTCGAGAATTTGATCCTCCGAAGATTCGAATTTCATCCCTTGAAGGCTGGGATTACTCTCCATAAGAAATATAGGATCAGATTCTAATCCTTCATTTTTCACTGCGGTCTTGAAGGCATTTATTTTAAACTCCAAATCATCGCTATTTCCAATAGAAGACTCTATTTTTTTAATCAACTTCTTGGCGTTACTTAGCTGTTTCTCTATCGTTTTTCCGCTAGGTTCAATGTTCTTTTCAATAATCGCCAAATTCGGGAAAAAGACCTTTTTACGGTTCAAGACTTCAATAATATGAAAGCCAAAATCAGTTTGAACATAAGCAATTTTTCCAATTGGTTCGTTAAGCGAATAATCGTTGAATTCATGCACCATGTCTCCATCAAGAAAGTCACTATACTCACCACCTTTCTCCTTAGAACCAGGGTCATCACTGTATTGCAAAACCAATTCAGCGAAGTTGTCTTTATTAATAAATTGCATTATTGAATCAGTCGTTTTCTGAGCTTTCTCAACCGCCTGAAGGTCTTCTCTTTGGGCGCCGATGAGTAAGTGCCTCGAGGTCATGGCTACTTCTCGGACACCTATTATTTTCGCGATTTTTATTACGCCGTCCTGATGATACGGCCCTATAACATCGCCCACTTTAGAGCTCTTAATGGTTTCTTCCAATTCTGCAGGATAAGTGAACCCTGGCCTCGAACTTGAATGTTCATCTGGTTTGTATGCAATTTGTGGAATATAAAGGGGCTTATCACTGTAGGACATTACAAATGTCGAATCATTATCGGTATCTCTAAACTGATTTTTTAACTTGTTCAAACCGGATTCAATCTCAGTTATGTCTGAATTTGTAGCTAATACGGAGAAATTAACTACATCAACTTTTCGTACTGAATAATTGGTAATATAATCCGATTGATTCGCCGCAAAGAAATCTTGCAAATCCCTTTCAGAATATTTGATTTTGCTCTTTGAAATATCACTGTACGGATAAAAGTCATACTCAACTTTGAATAGGTCATTTTGGAAATGGTAATCATTTAACGCCTGAAGTTTAGTTACGTAAACCCCTGTTTTAATAAGGTCTATGTGTTTTTCTTTCAACCTTTGCTCGATGTAGAATTTTTTTGAATCTGCCCATTGTTCATTGACTTCTGGCTCATTACTATTGATCATATCATCAATTCTAGCTTGGAGTTTACTTGGATCAAATTCACCCGTAGCGGAATTGGAAAAGGCTGAACCAATATCTTGGAGCACACTGAATCCATCTGTTCCAAAAAGGTATGCGTGGAATTCTTCTTCTCCTATGTTTAATCCGATCGAAGCAAATTCTTGTCGGTAAATAGACTTTTCAATAAAAAAGCGGAATACGGCTT
>JABSPC010000717.1 GCA_013215515.1 Crocinitomicaceae bacterium | reverse complement strand
GCCTGCTTCTGGTTGAATACTATTTGGAAGTAGGGATATAATTTTCTTATCTCCTGATATTTTTACGTTTCCAAATGCTTTCCCAGAGAAAACATTCACCCTTACAATGTCGCCTTCAGGTATTGCAATTGCTCCACTTACCAATCCAGCTTTAAGTCTTACCGATAATCTTGGCGCAACCGCCTTGGCAATTAAATCGTGAGAGAATACGATCGTAGTTGCTCCAACACTAGCTGCTGCAGTGCTAACTACATTCAATATTTGCTGAGCATCATTCGAAGTCACTGATCTATCGACCAGTACTTTCGAAGCTCCATATTCTCCTAATTGAGATAATGCAGACTCATCCGCAGAACCACAAGTCACTACAGTTACATCACTTCCTAATTTTTTTCCGTATGTAACAGCTTCCAATGCACTTTTTGCAAGACCACTATTACTATTGATATATACTAATGTTGACATACTCTAATGCGATTAAATAACTTTTGCTTCGTTGTGCAATAACTCTACTAACTCGTCCATATTTTCAGGGTCGATCATTTTACATTCAGACTTTGCATCTGGAAGAGAATAACTTTCAAATGAAGTTAATGCGTCGATTTCAGCTGGAGGAACTACATTCAATGGCTTTGTTCTAGCCGCCATAATTCCTCTCATATTTGGAATTCTTTGCTCAGCCATTCCTTTAGCGCATGAAACTACAAGTGGTAGCTCAGCTTCAACAACTTGAATACCACCAACAATCTCCGTTTCCATCGTAGCAGTAGTTCCGTTGATGTCTAATTTAGACGCAAGGGAAATAAATGGTAAATCCATTCCTTCAGCAATCATACCGGCAACCTGAGAACCGTTGTAATTAATAGTTTCTTTTCCAGTTAAAACCAAATCAAATCCATTCGACTTAGCGTATTCTGCTATTTGCATAGCTACGAAGTAGGCATCAGTTGGGTCAGCATCAATACGAACCGATTCGTCTGCACCAATAGCCAATGCTTTACGAATAACAGCGTCATCTGTTGCTCTACCAACTGTAATAATGCTTACAGAGCCACCGTTTGCTTCTTTAAGTTCTAAACCTCGGACAAGCGCGTACCACTCGTCGTAAGGGTTAACAATATATTGAATTCCATTCTCATCAAACTTCGAGTTGCCATCTGTGAAAGCAATCTTTGAAGTTGTGTCTGGAGACTTACTTATACATACAAGAATTTTCATAAAGGATTTTTCTTTAAATCGAGTGCGAATTTAACAAAATCTAGGGTCATTTTAATGATTTACACGAGATATATATGATGAATTAATACTATTTTAGTCGAATAGTCGTTCAATGACTTGAATTATAAATGATCTTATGAAATATCAGTTTCTTCTTTTATGCAGTGTTTGTGTGTTATTCGTATTGAACTCTTGTGAAAAACCAACGAATGTAACATCTATCGATACGAGTTATTTACAAGGGTTGGAAGGAAGTTACTCTATTGAATGTTCAGGTGATTATTCTGATTCTGTTGGTATGTATCAATATTTTGACACATCATATGTTGGGACATTAACTCATTTGTCAGAAGATTTGATGCAACTGGAATTCATTGATGGAAGTTCGCTGGAGTTAGAATTCACATACGATAATTATGTGCGGACTAATTGCTCTATCAATGGCTTTTCGTACCAAGGTGGGAATTGGATGGTAGAAGACAATGTGCCTGTGTTTGGTATTAACCAAAACTATATCTTCTGCATAAATGGTTTTTCAGGTTCATACTTAAACTTGTCGATTCAGGCTACTAAACTCTGATTTTTTCGATTACCTCTTTTTGCTTCAAATTCCTGATATGAGGACTTAAAAGACATTTTCTCGTTTTTAGAATTGCTCGATTAGTGTTCTTTGGCATGTCCTTTGTTAATTTTCTGTTAAACCAAAAAATATGAAAGCTAAAACAGGATATGCTGTAATCTTAGGATTGATCATAATGTCTTTTTCAAGTTGTTACGTTTTGGAAATGTTTCTAAAAAAGAGCAATGTGAATTATTTGTACTCTATGAAGTGAATGATGATCGTTCAAAAACTGTTATTTGGGAAGACACGCATTGTGGTCCAGGAGCAGGTATGACTAGAATGTCACGAAGAATCGAGAGAAGAAAGTTGGAAGATAAATTCCAAACAAAAAGTATTCGAACTACCAATATTCTTATAAAAAAGGACGTTCGCTTAAATTCGATCCGAAATCAAATTCTTATATCGAGAATTAGAATTAGTTGTTAAGTTCTTTTTGCATGCGTCTATAACCCTTAGTATTTAGGGTTATAAACAGACCAACTGGATTTTCAGTTGGTCTGGTTTATTATACTTTTAACTAGGCTATTTTATTTGCCTTTAGAGGAGTCAAATTTAAAAAAAGCATTTGTTGGTTAAATTGATTGAATTTTGGAGATGTCCCGAACCTCTTTCAAACCTTATACTTATTAATGGGGTTTGCTTAAATCGCGCCATATGTCTATGAAAAAGTTTACCGTATTGTTTCTCTCGCTTCTTAGTGTAAGTTTGATCTTCGTCACTTCTTGTAAAAAAGAGGAGCCATAAATTGTTGAAGAAGTAGTCGAACCATTTGATTATCGAGATTCAATAGTCGGGACTTATCAAATGCATCGTGTTCGTCATCAAACAGAGAATGGTGTAGGAAGTCATATTGAAGACGATTACAATTGTGTTGTAACCCATGGATATTATCCGCAGGCTATTAGGATTTTTTATCCCGATTGGTCATATATAAAATACGAGTTCTTGGAGGATTCTACCATTGTTTATCATTGTGCGGATGCATGGTCGATTGACACGACAAACTTTCCGGTCGGGACTTGGACAGGTCACTAGGTATTTTCAATGATTTAGCACCTTGTCAGAATGCGCCAGCAGGTGTTGTACATTATATTTCACTTTTCTGGAGTGAAGTTATAGGAAACTCTTTAGCTGAATTATTTCGAAATTTATTACATTTGGCAACCCAATTTCATTTGGAAGATAACAATAGACAGACGAACATGAAGACCATACAATTTAGAGAAGCCTTAAGAGAAGCAATGTCAGAAGAGATGCGTGCGGACAAGAATGTGTTTTTAATGGGCGAGGAAGTGGCTGAATATAACGGAGCCTATAAAGTATCTCAAGGAATGCTTGACGAATTTGGAGCAAAAAGAGTTATTGATACTCCAATTGCCGAATTAGGGTTTACAGGAATTGCCGTTGGTGCTTCTATGAACGGTCTTAGACCTATTGTAGAGTTCATGACGTGGAACTTCGCGATTTTAGCTGCTGATCAGATTATCAACAGCGCTGCAAAAATGTTGCAAATGTCAGGAGGACAATTTCATTGCCCTATTGTTTTTAGAGGTGGTAATGGTCCTGCAGGTCAATTAGGAGCGACACACTCACAAAGTTTTGAAGCGTTTTATGCGCAATTCCCAGGGTTGAAAGTAATTACACCTTCAAATCCTTATGATGCAAAAGGTTTATTGAAAGCAGCAATTCGAGATAATGATCCTGTGGTCTTCTTAGAATCTGAGAAAATGTACGGAGATAAAGGTGAAGTACCTGAAGGAGAATATATCATTCCAATTGGTGTGGCTGATATTAAGAGAAAAGGCAATGATGTAACGATTGTTACTTTCGGGAAAATTATTAAGACTGCACATGAAGCTGCAGGTCTCTTAGGGAAAGAAGGAATATCTTGTGAGATTGTTGATTTAAGAACAGTAAGACCAATTGATTATCTAGCGGTAGTTGAGTCGGTTAAGAAGACGAACAGATGTGTGGTTGTTGAAGAAGCGCATCCACTAGCATCAATTTCTTCTGAGATAGCATACCATGTGCAGCGTTACGCATTTGACCATTTAGACTCACCGGTGATGAGGGTTACTCAGACTGATACGCCTTTTGCATTTTCGCCTACACTTATTGCTGAGGCATTGCCAAATGTAGATCGAATTGTAAAAGCTGTAAAAGCAACGATGTACAGAAATTAGTAGAGCCTTAGTCTCGAGAATATCACCTTTTTTTTGAAAAACCTGAACTACGTTATATTACGTGCATGTTTGAATTCAAATCTCCGTACCTTTGGGATTGCTGAATTAAAAACATTTTTACTATAACCTCACTATCACATTCACAACTATGTAAGGTTTAGTCTTGCATAGTTGAAATTGAAAAGCCCTCTTGGTTTCCTTGAGGGCTTTTATTTTCTTATTAAAGAGTGCGCGATAATTGTAAATTCCTGTAAATAAACAGAAACATTAGCGTCATTGTCCAGATAAATTTGCATTTCATCATTTGCATGTCTTATCTCAGAAAGGTTGTATTTCCAAATCAATGTTGTGTATTCAGACTCACTTAGCTGTTGTGAAACCTCAAAATCCTTCCATCCATAAACATTATAGGAGCTAACCGCCTCCATTCTTAATAAAGAACTCAAGTTTTTATTTGATGTCTTTGCTTTTATTCTGACTTCAAACATCGTTTCATCTGTCTTGATAAGTTCTAATAAATTGATTCTTCCAATGGTTAAATCTTTAGTTGGTATTGAGCGCATTGGTTTTTTTAAGCTAAAAATTTCTCTCGAAACTATTTCTCTATTTGGAGATGCATACTTCTTTTGAATTCCAATCCAGCCCAAATTAGATCTGTCTATCAATAATCTACTTTGGTCGTAATTTGGAATGTCAAGTTTTCCGAAAATGTACCAATAATGCTCACCCGTCATTCGATCTGCATGCAAGTATCCAAGTTCCAATTGTCTGCTTTGAACAATGTTCAGTGAGACGCAAAGCAATGAGAAAGCTGCAACCCCGCCAATCCACAACTTATTACGAATAGAGGAGAAAAATACGGCAATTACAAGGCCGATAATCGGATAAATGTCAACCATTACTCTTGATCCAAACGATTGTGCATAGTACCATGCCTCCCATGAGCACATTACATAGATGTATAGTAGAATGAAACTTGTAAAGGTCCAGAATAGCTTTCTATTTTTCTTGTAAAGAACGTACAGGCCAAATGGAGCCAGAAGAAATAGTGGAGAGTATAGCAGCCAACCTTTTCTGTAGGAAAATAAAAAGTCCATCAAGTTGGGGTCCGTTAATGCAATATCTTCAGTGTGAAGGTTTGGCGTTATTATTTCT
>JABSPC010000716.1 GCA_013215515.1 Crocinitomicaceae bacterium | reverse complement strand
AGATAAATTTCCATTTGAAGAGCCTGTACCGTGACATTGAATGCAGTTCTGTTGAATAATCAATGAAATGTCTGCATCATATGTTGGCGATGAGCCGTCACAAACAGGAACAAATGGTTCTGTTTTATTACAGGAAAAAGTTAATAAAGCTATGGCCGAAGCGAATAGTACGTGTTTAAATTTCATAAGTGACTTTTTATTACAACGCTTAAAGTTACGGGGTTATTTCGCTCAATTCAAATTGGCGTAATACAAATCGTGCTTTTTGTTAATTTTGTTATGTGAGGGTCAGATCATTACATATCTCGTTTTTTTTCCTTTCTCTGCTTATAACCACTAGCGCAAGTGCTCAATCAAGTAGGGATTCTATTCGATGTTTTGAATATATGGGATTGTTTGACGATTATGAGTACGTGGATACGCTGCTAGCTAGATATTATGCAGATTCTATAATGTATTTTGCTAAAAAATATAAGAGCAATACAATACTTGGAAGAGCCCACCGGTACATGGGATGGTATTTACAAGATCGCGCGAAATTCAAAGTAGCGAATGAGCATTTCTATAAGTCACTTAATTATCTGCGCAAGGCAAAAGACGCCCAAGGTGTTGCAGATGCTTACGGAAATTTGGGGCATTCATTTCTAGACTTTGACGAGTATCAGAAAAGTTTAAACAATCAGCTTTTATCACTGACTTCTAACGAGAATATTTTGAAAGGCAATCCAACTGGTGAAGCATTACTTCTAGCAGAGCAAGGAAGAACGTACGCCCTTCATAATATTGGTGATGTATACAGGGAAATCGAGATGTATGACAAGGCCTTTGAATATGAGTATGCAAGTTTGGGTTATGAATTAAAGTCGGGGAGTTCAAGAGGACAAGCCGTTTCTTACAGCACATTGGCAGTCCTACATAATGAATTTGGGGCCACAGATAGTTCAGAGATCTATTTCCTCAAAGCAATGAAGATTTATGAATCGAATCCCAATCATTATGGATATTCGAGCACTTTAATGGAGTATTCAACTCTGGAAGGATCGTCATTAAGTAAAGAGCGTAGAGTCGAAATGATCCAAGAAGCTCTTCAGATTCGCATTGATATGGCAGATTCGCATGGAGAGGTCGAAGTTTTATTAAAGATTTGTACTATTTATTTTGATGATTTAGCTACTGATAGTTTGAGTACTATGTTGGAACGTAGCTATGATTTAATTAACTCGGAAGATTTAGATTCTTTTCTTGAAGATTATTTGAAGGTTTATTCCAAGTATAATTCCAGATTGGGAAAGTACCAAACGGCCTTTTTTGCACTTGAAGATTACTTTGAACTCAAGGCTTTATCTGATGAAAAGCAAAGAACACATGATTTAATTGTAGGTGACGTAAAACATTTTTTACAGAATAAATATTACAACGATAGCCTTCAAACACAGAATGAATTTGCCATTCAAGAAACCAAGCATGCTAAGGATATCGCTTACATTCAAAGCGTGGTATATCTTGGTGTTATTGGATTTATAGTTCTAATAGTATCTCTGTTTTATTTCATTGGATCTAACCGTAGAAAGAATAAATTGAATGGGATTTTATCAGACAAAAATGCGGTGATTCAAGAACAGAAGGCGGTGGTAGATGAGAAGAATCAATCGATATCGGATTCCATAAACTATGCTCGACGTTTGCAGGCGGCAATTCTTCCAACATCAGAACAGATCAACGAATTCTTGCCAAATAGTTTCTTGTTTTTCAGACCTAAAGATGTTGTCAGCGGCGATTTTCACTGGTTTGAGAACAAGGGAGATTTAATTTTCTTGGCTGTTGCGGATTGTACAGGACACGGTGT
>JABSPC010000715.1 GCA_013215515.1 Crocinitomicaceae bacterium | reverse complement strand
TCGCTCCCGAATCGATTCAATCGAAACTTTTGCCTTGAATTCTCTACTAAATTTTCTTCTTGTTTTCTTCATATCATGTTCTAAGTTAATCAATTGATTTATCCTTAGAGACTGGTCTGAAATGAAGGGAGTATTATAAAAAATGATCAATTAATGCGTAATATAAATAAATGATTGCACCAAGATGACATAACTCATACTTATTAGTCTCAAGCAGTCTCAAAACACTTCATCTTTTCAAATGGTAATCCCAGATTCACTTCATTAGCACGTATCCGATGGAATGATCTAACTTGACCAACTCGAGTTATTTCAGAAATAACCAGATACAATGTTTAAAATGACGTTTAAACAAGCCTGAAATGATTTCTAACTTATTCTTCTGAAAAGGGATAGTCAGATTGATTAGTTTATCCTTCTACATAAGACTTTGAGAAGAATCTACAGCGGAACTAATGGAACCCATTGACTCCTCTTAGATTGAAGGATTTTATGCTTCTGAAGCCTCATAGGAATCCCATTTGATAGTTTTTTTCTGACAAAAAAAAACTATCTTTTTCATGTGGCAATTCTAATTGTAATTATCTTATGAACCATGAAATTATTTATTCCAATCCTATCTTTAGCATTTATATTTTGTTTAAGCAGTAATTCTTTTGCTCAATTCAACAACTGGGATGAGGCTATGAACGATATGGCTACTGACTTTACAGCTACAGACCTAGACGGAAACACCCACAATCTATTTACATATTTGGATCAAGGTAAAACCGTAATTATTGAATACTATGCTCACTGGTGTACATCTTGTCCTACGAACGTACCAGTATTAGAACAAATTTGGAACGATCACGGACCAGCTGGAGATAATACAATAATGGTGCTACACGTAGAATATGACTACGGAAGCAGTGATTCACTTGCATTATCCACCACTTCTTGGGGGATTAACTCGCCCATCATTAATGCAACATCCTCTAATCCTGTGCCTGGTTATGGTATGGTTGGAGGATTTCCAACTACAGTGGTCATATGCCCACAACGCAACTACACAACCACAGGTTATCTCTATAATTTTTCTGACATTGCTCCTCAACTAGCCAGCTGTCCAGTACTCACTTCAGCGACAGTAGATGCAAGGATCGCTTATTTCACAAGTGATGAAGTCAATTGTTCCTATTCTGTACAACCACTAATTCAACTTCAAAATTTAGGAACAGATCCATTAACCACTGTAGATATTGTGGCTAAAGTAGATGGAACCACAATTTACACGCATGCTTGGACCGGTAATCTTAACACTTATGAATATGACAATGTTCCATATCCAATCATTAACTATGGACAAGGAGCAAGTCAAATAGAATTTACAGTTGAAAACCCCAATGGTATAACAGATCAAGTCACGTCTAATGATTCATTTGAACGATCAATACCTCAAATTGGCACCGCATCAGGAGAAAATCTATTTATGGAGCTACTAACGGATAATTATGCATCTGAAACTACCTGGGAGTTTATGGATCAAAGTAGTAATGTCCTTTATTCTGGAGGTCCTTATACTGACGAAATCCAAACTACGATTTACGAAACATTTAATATGACTACATCCGGCTGTTATGACCTTTGGATATACGACACTTACGGAGATGGCATATCTAGCCCTTATGGCTGGGTAGAGCTCAGCG
>JABSPC010000714.1 GCA_013215515.1 Crocinitomicaceae bacterium | reverse complement strand
TTATTATCCACTGACAATGTTGATGCACCGTAACTATTGATATCTGATTTATTAAATGGTCCGGGTAAAAAAGTACCATCATCAAACTCAGAATTCATATCTGGTCTTTTAGAAGATGTAAACATTTCTCTCCAATTCGATTGAACAGTTCCCATACCACTCATATCTGCTTTCCTAGTATAATAGATTAACTCATTGTCAGGAGATATCATCGGGAAATATTCATTCAAATTAGTACTTACGTTCTTAACGATTCTAGGTTCGAAAGGAACTTCCTCAGTTTTCACTGCTACTTGGTATTCCATATCATCAATTACAGTTTTCACTTCTGTAAGCCTCCTTGTATGATCATCCGAAAATTTATCTATGCTCTCGTGTTTGTACGCCTGAAATTGTTTCCAATATTCAATAGCCGTCATAAAATCTTCTTGATTGTATTTTATGATCCCTAAATAGTAAAATATGTTTGAATGATAATCAGAACATAAGTCGTGGGCTGTCAAAAACATTTTTTCTGCCTTAACCAACATCTTATCTCCTAGAGCGGGGTTTGGACTATTCCTATAATCTTCTTCAGCTTTTAAATACGCAAACATCCCATATTCATAATAAACCATCGCATTGTCTTCACCTAACGCAATTGCTTCGTTGAATTTAGTCACAGCAGTTCTTGAATCTTTTGCTTCAATTCCGGCTTTAATTAACTTCAGAGCTTTCTTTCCTGGAGGCTGACATGCTTCTGATTCTTCTTGAGCAAATGCAGTCGATCCAATAATAACAATAAGTAGTGTGATGTAATATTTAGCCATAATGAACTTTTTTTCCTGTTGCAGGGTAAAACAAATTCCGTACCCAATTAATTATATCGTGAAAACAGCCGAAAGGTTACAGCATTTTATGACCGTTTATCCATTATTTTCTATGATATGTATAACTAGTAGATCGAAAGGTTCAAAACTTTAATTACCTTCTCCCTTCAATTTATGAAAACATGAAAAGTACCCTTCTCACAATACTGACCGTTTCACTATGTATAACTTCCTTCTCACAAAAACCAGATAAAGATGAAGAATCAAATTCTGGCATCTCTTCTTCAACCATTTCAGGATTAAAATTTAGAAGTGTTGGCCCAGCGTTAACCTCAGGTAGAATTGCCGACATAGCCGTAGATCAAAACAACAATAATGTTTGGTTCGTTGCTGCGGCTTCTGGAGGAGTTTGGAAAACAACCAATCATGGAACGACATTTGCTCCGATATTTGATAGTTACGGTTCGTACTCTATTGGGTCCGTGACAATTGCTCCAAATAATTCAAACACAGTTTGGGTAGGAACTGGAGAAAACAACAATCAGCGTTCAGTAGCATATGGAGATGGTGTTTACAAATCTATTGATGGTGGAAAGACCTTTAAAAATATGGGACTTAAAACTTCCGAACATATTGGAAAGATTATTGTTCACCCTACGAATGAGAACATTGTTTGGGTAGCGGCCTATGGTCCAGTTTGGAGTAAAGGTGGTGAACGCGGAGTTTACAAAACAACTGACGGAGGAACGACATGGACGCAGACCTTAGAGATCTCTGAACATACTGGTATTTCTGAAATTGCAATAGACCCAACAAACCCGGATATTCTTTACGCTTCAGCGCATCAAAGAAGACGACGAGAATGGACATACATCGGTGGTGGACCTGAATCTGGTCTTCACAAATCAACCGATGGAGGGATTACTTGGAAAGAAATTAATTCTGGACTTCCGAAAGGAAATATGGGAAGAATTGGAATTGCAGTTTCTCCAGTTGATGAAAATTACATTTACGCTATTATTGAGGCCAGAAATGAAAAAGGCGGTTTTTTCAGATCGACAAATAAGGGCGAATCATGGTCAAAAATGTCGAGCTATAAAACAAGTGGAAATTACTACCAAGAGATCATTTGCGACTTAAAGGATAAGAATAAAGTATTTTCTATGAGTACACGTTTGCACCATACTATTGATGGAGGGAAGAACTTTATTCGTACTGGTGAAAAGTACAAGCACGTTGACAACCATTGCATTTGGATTGATCCTAAAGACGAAAATCACTGGATCGTTGGTTGCGATGGAGGACTTTATGAAACGTATAACCACGCGAAAGATTGGAAGTACTACAATAACCTTCCGGTAACTCAATTCTATAAAGTAGCTGCCGACAATGATTCGCCGTTCTACAATATATACGGAGGCACTCAAGACAATTGGTCTTTGGGAGGTCCTTCTGGAACCCTGAATAATACTGGGATAGTGAACTCTGATTGGTTCGTAACCAACGGAGGTGATGGCTTCGAATCGGCAATTGACCCTACAGACCCTAACATCGCATATGCTCAAGCTCAATACGGCGGATTGATCCGATTTGACAAGGCCTCAGGAGAACGCATTTCAATTAAACCAATTCCAGGAAGAGGAGAGTTGGCTTATCGTTGGAATTGGGACTCGCCTTTATTGATCTCCCCTCACGATCATAAAACGTTGTACTTCTGTGCGAACAAAGTATTCAAGAGTACAAACCGAGGAAATGACTGGCAAACAATATCCCCAGACCTATCGCAACAAATAGACAGAAACAAACTTCCAATTATGGATCAAGTTTGGTCTATCGATGCTGTAATGAAGAACATGTCAACAACCATTTATGGAAACATCGTGGCATTTGACGAATCTCCTAAAAAACAAGGATTACTGTACGCAGGAACAGATGATGGCTTGATTCAAACATCTACCAATGGTGGAGATTCTTGGTCAAGCGCTAAGAATTTCTCCGGTGTACCTGAAAATACAAGAGTAAACATGATTGTCGCTAGTTTACATGATGAAAACACCGTGTTCGCGGTATTTAACAACCACAGATCAGGAGATTTCAAACCGTATTTAATGAAAAGTACGAATCAAGGAAAATCTTGGACGTCTATAGC